>NZ_CP038015.1:200000-437500 GCF_004367585.1 Paenisporosarcina antarctica | reverse complement strand
AACCTACGACCCTCTGATTAAAAGTCAGATGCTCTACCAACTGAGCTAATGGCTCGTAAGCTTAAGGAAAAATGGTTGGGGAACCTGGATTCGAACCAGGGCGTGACGGAATCAAAATCCGTTGCCTTACCGCTTGGCTATACCCCAATAAAAAATGGCGGTCCCGACCGGGATCGAACCGGCGATCTCCTGCGTGACAGGCAGGCATGTTAACCGCTACACCACGGGACCATTTGGTTGCGGGGGCAGGATTTGAACCTGCGACCTTTGGGTTATGAGCCCAACGAGCTACCGTGCTGCTCCACCCCGCGATAATATTATTATAAAAACTATGAGTACTACGCTTATAGACATCTGCATCGGCTTTCGCCAGCTTCGATGTTACTTGCCGTCTCGTACAGCTGAGTTATTACACCCTCGCGACTTCTTTATAGGAAGTTAAATTTCTGTGTCACTCTTGCGATTTCATTATTGTAAGTATAACATAGTTTATTAAAAATTGGTGACCCCTACGGGAATCGAACCCGTGTTACCGCCGTGAAAGGGCGGTGTCTTAACCGCTTGACCAAGGGGCCTTGGCTCCGAAGGTAGGACTCGAACCTACGACCATCGCATTAACAGTGCGGTGCTCTACCACTGAGCTACTTCGGAATAGTGTTGGTGAACTAATCGACTTTCCCTATTATAGTGAGGTATTTCATCCTCGTCAACTACTTTAGGACAATTTCTGCAAAGAATTATTATTGTACTTTTGATAATTGACCTGAACACTTGCCGCAGCGGTATTTGGCGGTATTTAAACGAATCTTCCGTCTATAAAGAAGGCCACATGAGACACAACTATAGACATGTTGAATAGCTCCGCTTTTTCTTTTTGCAGAACCTAAGTTTGCACAAAATCTCGGGGAATTAGTCATCTTTAATAAATATTTAAAATCTCTATCGCGATGCTTATACCCTTTTCCTTCTATATGAAGGTGATAGTGACAAAGTTCATGTCGAATAATTCCTTCAAGTTCTTCCTCACCATAAAGTTCTAATGATTTTGGATTAAGTTGAATGTGATGAGTTTGTAACATATATCGTCCACCGGTTGTTTTAAGTCGACTATTGAAATAGGCTTCATGCAGAAACGGTTTGTTAAAAACGTCTTCGGAGATTTTTATTACAAGTAGGTGAAGTTCTTCGTTTGTCATACGACCCATCCTTTGAATTCATTAAAACCTGCTTATTGATTAACAATAAGCAGGTTCCATATTAGTTTTTAATTACTGGGGGCAACATTGTTAATGAAATGCGTCCTTTTGTCTTTTCAACTTGTTCCACCCAAACAGTTACGATGTCTCCAAGTGCAACGACATCAAGTGGGTGTTTTACAAAACCTTTTTTTAATTTAGAAATGTGTACAAGCCCATCTTGTTTTACACCTATGTCTACGAATGCACCAAAATCAACGACATTGCGAACTGTCCCTTGTAGCTCCATGCCACTTGATAAGTCTTCCATTTGAAGAATATCAGTTTTGAGAAGCGGCTGCGGGAATTGATCACGGGGATCGCGGGTTGGTTTTTTCAGCGTGTCCACGATATCTTGCAAAGTTATTTCTCCCACTTCTAGTCTTTCGCTTAACTCTCTTAAATTCAACTCACTAAGGGCGAGTTCAGCATCTTTCGTTCCTATTTGTATTTTCGTTAGTCCTGCAGTTTTCAACACTTCTTCTGCACTTTTATAACTTTCCGGGTGAATACCAGTAGCATCAAATGGATTTTTGGCTTCTGGTATTCGTAAAAACCCAATAGCTTGCTCATACGTTTTTGCGCCTAAACGAGGAATTTTTTTCAGTTGAGCCCGTGATGTGAATTTACCGTTTTCATTTCGCATAATGATAACATTTTCAGCTACGGTCTTTGATAATCCTGAGACATATTGCAACAATGATGCTGATGCAGTGTTTATGTTTACGCCGACTTGGTTAACTGCTGTTTCTACTATAAAGGTTAATGACTCATTTAGTTTCTTTTGAGAGACGTCATGTTGATATTGACCAACTCCTACAGCTTTCGGTTCAATTTTCACTAGCTCAGAAAGGGGGTCTTGCAGTCTTCGAGCAATTGAAACAGCACTTCGTTGTTCGACTTGCAAATCAGGAAATTCCGCTCGGGCAGTATCTGAAGCTGAGTATACACTCGCACCAGCTTCATTGACAATTACGTATGCAATTTCACGATTGGCTTCTCTTAGACATTCCGCTATAAATTGTTCAGATTCTCGAGATGCCGTACCATTCCCAATTGCAATAATTGAAATTGGATAGCGGATTAATATGTCTAATATAGTTTTCTTAGACGCTTCTAATTTCGATTGCGGTGGATGCGGATAGATAACGGATACTTCTTGAAGTTTCCCTGTATCGTCTACGACAGCTAATTTGCACCCTGTTCGGTATGCTGGGTCTAGACCTAACACTACTTTCCCTTTTAAGGGTGGTTGTAGCAATAGATTTCGCAAGTTTACAGAAAAAATATGAATAGCTTGCGTTTCCCCTTTTTCTGTTAGTTCTGCGCGAATCTCCCGTTCAACTGAAGGTGCAATCAGGCGTTTGTAAGAGTCTTCAATTGCTTCAATTACATGTGAAATGCTTGGTGAAGAACTGTGCGTTGGAATCCACTCGTCCCGCATGACAGTTAAAATACGATCAGCCGGCGCATGCAAACTAACTTTCAAAATCTCTTCCTTTTCTCCTCGATTTACTGCAAGAACACGGTGAGGAACGATTTTTTTTACTGGCTCAGTGTAGTCATAGTACATTTCAAATACACTTTTTTCATCATCATCTTGTTTTTTCACTGATGAAACAATTGAGCCTTCAGCACGTGTTAAATTTCTAACTTTTTCACGAATTTTCGCATCATCAGCAAATTGTTCTGCTAATATATCCCGAGCACCTTGTAATGCTTCTTCTACATTCGCCACTTCTTTTTCTTCATTCACAAAGTCTTGCGCAAAGTCTTCAGGTTGTGTCTTCGAATAGTTAAATAAAAGATTAGCTAAAGGCTCTAGTCCTTTTTCTTTTGCAACGGTCGCTTTCGTTCTACGTTTTTGCTTATATGGTCGATATAAATCTTCTAGTCGTTGGAGGACAGAGGCTGCTAATATGGCCTGAGATAACTCTTCAGTCATTTTCCCTTGCTCATCAATTAAGCGAAGAACTTCCTCTTTTCGTTGTTCTATTTGTTGTATGTAACGATACCGATCTTCTACTGCTTTTATTTGAACTTCATCTAATGAGCCAGTTGCTTCTTTTCGATAGCGCGCTATGAAGGGAACTGTATTTCCTTCTTCAAGTAAATCCACGACTTGTTGAGCTTGCGCTGGTCGTATATTTATTTCTTTCGCAATTCGTTGCATCATTTCTTTTGCTTCCATATGACTCATCCTCTCTCTTTACACTTTACTATTGTAACAAAAAAACCCGCTCCATTTTATTGGAGCAGGCTAGCTGTGATAAATGTTGCATCGTCACCATTTTCAATTGTTGCACTTAACGTTTGATATAGTTCATATGCGTCTGAACTGTTTTGCATAACTTTTTTAGGATTTCTTAACACAACACCGTCCGAATGAAACAAGAACAAATCACCAGGATCATACGCAAATAATTGTGTGTTGAGTTTTTGATATCGTCCCGATAAATAACCCATTACAGGTAACGGGTAAATCATTTTATCGTCATCTTTTCGAGTCATATAGAATCTAATGTTTCCAACACAACTATATTCAATCGTTTTCACTAAAAAATCTACTTTAACAATCGCCACTACAGCACCACGTTTTTGAAACATTAATTCATTGCATCTGCGCATCAAATTATCAATTGTTTCATGATGATATTCACCTAAGATAACAGGAATAACATCAGCTGATTGTTTAGCAATTGGCCCACTACCTAAACCGTCAGCAATCGCACACAAAAAATAATCCTCATTCATATACGTAAAATACGTATCTCCTGATTCATAATTCCCTTCTTTTGCTTCTTGATAGACATATACTTCTAAATTAGTGTGTCGAATTGCTTTCATTTAGATGCTCCGCCAGCTGCTTGTATCGCTTCTTGTAATTTCTTTATGGCTTTACGTTGTAATCGAGAAACATGCATTTGAGAAATATCGAGTTTTTCGCCCGTTTCTTTTTGGCTCAACTGATCAATATATGTATACTGTATCACTTCTTTTTCTCGATTTGTAAGGACACTTAGCGCATTAGCTACTAACAAACGTTGGTCTGTTTTTTCGTAGCCATCATCTTTTTGACCAATAACGTCAAATAAAGTAATGCTACCTCCATCTGAATCCGATTCAAGAGAATGGTCCATTGACAGAGCTTGATAACTTCTACCCATCTCCATTGCCTCTAAAACATCATCTTCGTCAACTTCGAGGTATTCAGCGATTTCAATTACTTTTGGGGATCGTTGAAGCTCAGTTGTTAATGTTTCTACAGCTGATTTTATTCGCGGTCCTAATTCTTTAATACGCCGAGGAACATGAACAGCCCATGTCTTATCACGCAAAAAACGCTTGATTTCTCCAATGATTGTCGGAACGGCGAATGCTTCAAACGTTCTTCCAAAATCAGGATCGTATCGACGAATAGCACCAAGTAAACCTAACATGCCTACTTGAACGATGTCCTCGTGATACGATTTTCCGTTCGAATATTTGCGCGCAATCGATTGAACTAAGCGTTGGTAATTTAATACCAAATTGGTTTGTGCATCTTCATCTTCTGTTTCTTGATAGGCTTTAATCCACTCTAAGACCTGTTCTTTTGTTTGCTTATAATTAGGAGGAGATAGGTTCGACATTCTCTTCCACCTGCTCTACTCCGACATATTTTGTCATAAAGATCGTTACGCCGTCTTGATGGTGTACTTTCACTTCATCCATTAATGTCTCTATTAAATACAATCCTAGTCCACCTTCACGTAAAAATTGCACTTCTTGCTCTTCATGATAAGGTCCAACTTTAGCTTTCGTTTCTTCAAAGTTGAAGCTTTTGCCATGGTCTGCTACCATAATCTCAATTTTGTTAGGGTAAAGTGCACAGCCAACTACTACTTCGCCTTCATCGACTTCAGTATATGCATGCTGAACTGCATTTGTAATCGCTTCCGATGAAGCAATTTTCAAATCTTCGATATCATCGTAAGTAAACCCAATGCGACTTGCTAATCCCGAAATTGTTAAGCGCGCAACGCCTACATATTGAGATTTAGCAGGAACTCGAATTTCTACATAATCAAATGGTCTCATAATCAGTTTCCACCTTTATTATCTGTCTCAATGTCCATAATTGCTCCAAGACCCGTAATATCAAATAATCTTTTTAGACGAGGCGATAATCCAGTTAATTTAACATGGCCATTAATTGCATTAATATTTTTGAAAAAAGCAACGATTACTCCAAGTCCAGTACTATCCATATATGATACATCTGTCATATCTAATTGGGCATGTAAGCCTTCTTTTTTTTGCACTTCGGCTAACTTTTCCCGTAATGTTGGCGCAGTAAAAGCATCGATTTCTCCACTGATAATTCCTATTACAACGTTCTCTTCTTCTTTTAAAACGACTTGAATATTCATCTTCAGACACCCCGTCCATCTATAAAATCTTTAGTTACTCATTAATTACCACTTGTTCATACGTTTAAAACCTTTTAATTAGTTTTTTTAAAAATGACCAACGTAAAGTCATCACGAAGTTCGAAATTTTGCATTTTTTCTAATTCTTTAAACACTGTATCCACAATCGTTTGAGCAGATTCGTGATGCAAGGATTGAATTAATGAAGCGATAATTTTTTGTTCAATAAATCCTTCATCCGTTCTACATTCGGTTACACCGTCTGTCATCATAACGACAAAGTCGCCAGTCTCCATCTTCACATCGTGTTGCGCATATGTAACATTTGGAACGACACCTAGTAATAAGCCTTTTGCATGTAACTCAGAGAATTCGTCCTTCTGAGCATCATAAAAAAGAGCAGGTTCATGACCTGCCGAGGCATATGTAAGAATAGAATGTTCTACATTATATCGACCGTAAAACATGGATATAAACATATCGTCATTGACACCTTTTTCAACGATACGGTTTATAATATCTAGTACTTTTTTCGGATCCGTAGATGCATCCTGGAGACTATCCATTCCGTACTTAATCATGGACATACAAAGCGCGGCTGGAATACCCTTACCTATTACATCCGCCACCGCTACCCCTGCATTGTGATGATTATCACTGAGGAAATAAATGTAATCTCCATTCATTTTCCGTGCTGGTACAGATATGAGACCAATTTCAAGACCAGCAACTTGAGGAATAGTTGTTTTCAATAGCGTTTTTTGAACATTTGCGGCTAAATCTATTTCTACATTCAATTCTTTTTGGTGTTGCAGTAGACTTTGATGTTCGGAATGAGCAAGGCCATAACGAATCATCATTTCAATTAGGAAATCAAATGAATGCAATACTTCAGTTTGCAACTCCGGAAACATTTCTTCTAGAGCTGCCTTATGAACACTAATTACTTCTTCAGGAGCTACATTTTTTTTGATTAATTGACGACTGAAGTTCTGGCCTGCATATAAATTTTTCTCCGTTTGTTGCATTACATATTGTTTAAGTATTTCTTTATATTGTCTTTCAATTTCTCGAGGCATTGACCTCTAACCTCCTAGCGAATCCACTTGGTCGCTTTAATAACGGTTCCTTCTCCCACAACGGTGTCTATTTTAAAATCATCCATCAGACGTTTTACTCCAGGTACACCAGCGCCTAACCCACCAGAAGTAGAGTAACCATCTTCCAGCGCTTTTCTAACATCAGAAATTCCAGGACCTTCATCTGACGCAATAATAATAATGCCTACTCTTCTTCCATCAGATATACGTTCAATTTCAATTTTTCCTGTTCCTGCATATAAATAAATATTACGAGCTAGTTCACTGATTGCTGTCGTGATACGCGCTTGGTCAACCGTTCCAAAACCAACTTCTTTTGCTTCGTTACGACCAAGTTGCCTTGCAGCAACAATGTCCCACTCTGTTAAGATTTCTACAGATGACCGATATCCCATAATTATGCCTCCAATTTTCGATGGAGTTTTTCAAGACCATTCTCTAAATCTAACGCGGTTATGACACCTTCTAAACGAATACCTAATTCGATAAGGGTAATTGCGACTGCAGGTTGAATTCCAGTAATGACAACTTTTGCACCCATTAGTCCTGACATACTAATCACATCACCCAGTACTTTAGCGATAAAAGAATCAATAAAATCTATTGGTGTTAAATCAATTACAACTCCTCTAGCACTCGTTTCATGTAGTTTAGATAACAAATCTTCTTGAAATTGAAGTGCAGTTTGATCATCTAACTCCCATTGGACAGAGACAATAAGACAATCTTTTAGTTTTAATATGGGTATACGTAAGTTCAAGACTATTCCACCTCCACGATTTTACGATTTGTCCAAGCCAATGCTTGTTCAACACCACGTTGCAATGTGCTTGTTGTTGTAAAATCTTTTAGGTTTATACCTAAAGTAACGATTGTTTGTGCAATTTCGGGACGTATTCCAACGAGCATACACTTTGCACCAACTAAACGAACTGCATCAGCTGCTTGAATTATGTGATGTGCAACCATAGTATCAACAACAGGTACACCTGTAATATCTAATAACACAACTTCCGCACGGTGTTTAACTACACCTTCTAACAAATTCTCTATAATTAATTTTGCACGTTCAGTATCAATCGTCCCGACAAGCGGCATAACAGAAATCTTATCAAATACCGGAATTAATGATGCTGAGAGTTCTTGCAACGCCATTCTTTGTAATTGAACCGTACGTTCCCATGTTTTTGCATATGTCTCAAGAATTCCATCTCTCATTGGTGAAATCCAATTAGTGAAGATCATTACATATTCTTTCAAGTTTTGTTCGTTGATAGTTTTGTTTTTTTCTAACATCTCATAGACTACTTGTGCAAAATGATTAATTGCTGACATCACAAAGCTAATAGACCAACCAAAACGCACCACTTTGTTAGTAAACTCTTTTAAGCGATTATCATAATCATTTTCACCCTCAAAAAGATTAGAAATCATTAACTCCGCAAATTCACGACTTGTTTTAGTGATGACATCTTGAGACATTACTTGAAAGAAACGTTCATCTGAATCATCTTTCATCAACTCTTGCCATTCTACTAATATTTCTTCTATATTATCTTGCATGAATGTAGTCATTTTCTTATTCATACTCTCTTGTAAAACCTCCTTAAATTATTTGATAGCTACATTATATTCTAACGGAAAATAGCTAGCTATACACGTATTTTAATTGCTCACAAAAAAACATCGCACAGGAAATTTCCGGTACGATGTTTTTCCAATATGTATATTCAAAACTTTACAAGACCAAGACTTATTTCTAGCGCCTCATCGACTTCTTCCATCAGAACATCATCCAGCTGAGTAATTTTATCAGTCAGCCGCGATTTATCAATCGTACGCAATTGTTCAAGCAAAATAACGGAATCCCGTTCAAATCCATACTTTTTAGCATTGATTTCCACATGTGTTGGTAATTTTGCTTTTTGAATTTGCGCCGTGATAGCCGCAATGATGACTGTTGGGCTGAAACGATTTCCGATATCGTTTTGAATCACCAGAACGGGTCTAGTCCCACCTTGTTCAGACCCGACTACTGGCGATAAGTCAGCAAAAAAAACGTCACCACGTTTTACGTTCAAGATTTCATCCTCCGCTTACAAGTCGCTCCACAGTATGCTCCGCTTCATATTCCAAATGCAGACACTCGCTTGCAATGGACAAGTTAATCTGCGACATTTCTACGTAGCCCTTGATCATCGCTTCTCGTATAAGATTTGGTTGAACTTGTTTAATTGATTTTTTTGTCGAAATATAAACAAACTCTTCTGGCTTAGCCAGTTGTTGTTCTTTCTGTTTATCAAGATTGTTCACAAATTGTCTTGGAAGTTTCACAATAACTTCCTTTGTTTTTCTCTTTTCATTCACAGTAAACACCTCCGACAAACCCGTCCCTCTTTTCAATACATTTCTATCTTACCATTTGAAACATACAATGAGAAGACAAAGAAGGAAAATATCTGACAATATTATTAGTTTGGTCGGTTTATGTCGAAAGTTATGGTGTGTATGTCCTCGGCACTCGACTCGTAAGTACACAAGGAATTTCGTATGAAATTGTTTGCAATTTTTGTGCCCATTCTTCAATGGTTACTTGTTCCGTTCCTTGTCTTCCAATTAACGTAACTCGTTCTCCAATGTTAACCTGTTCAGGCAAACGTACCATGCATTGATCCATGCATATTTTACCAACAATTGGCATCCGCTTTCCTTGAATTAACACTTCTTGTCCACTCAACCCTCTCAGCATTCCATCTGCGTAACCGATTGGAAGGGTTGCAATCCATTCATTTTCACTAGCGGTGTAAATTGCTCCGTAACTAACGGAAGATCCTGCACATACTTTTTTTACATGTACAACTTCCGTATGCAAGCTCATGGCTTGCACTAATGGAAAAGGGAGTTCTTTTTTTACATGTTCCGAAGGTAATAATCCATACATGGAGATGCCAAATCTTACGGCATCAAATAAAGAATCCATATGAATTAATGAAGCTGCACTATTCGCAGCATGTATACACCTCGGTCGTTTAGGAAAGTGTTGCAAAAACAGTTTAAACTTTGTCAATTGGTTAGAGAAATGATTGATGTCTTCTTCATCGGCCGTTGCGAAATGTGTAAAAACACCATCTATGATTACGTCTTGTCGTTGTTGAATGGTTTGAATAAGCATGTCTAATTCTGATTCTGTTGTTATGCCTAGCCTTCCCATACCTGTATCAATTTTAATATGTACTTTTAGCTTTTTAGGTAAGGGTGGAATGTGAAGAAACCAATCTTTTTGAAATACAGTTACTGTAATATCGTGTTCGCTAGCCACATTAGCAAATGAAGGGGAGGATGCACCAAGTACAAGAATGGGCGATTCGATGCCATTTTTACGCAATCGAATCGCTTCATCTGGTGTGGCAACGGCAAGCATACTTACCCCAGCTTCTAATGCAGTCTTTGACACTTCAAGATCACCGTGGCCATAAGCATTTGCTTTAACTACTGCAATTACCTCTACGGAATGACTGATATGTTTCTTCAGATTAAGTATGTTCATTTTTATAGCATTCAAATCAATTTGTGCAAATGTTGGTCGATAAAAATTAGTTGGCTGCATGTTGTTCATTCCTCATTTAGGGTTCGATAGTTAGTGTGGTATATTTATTTCGACTCACTTACTGTCATAGAAGATGCGACAGTCATCATTTCTTCACGTGACATTGAATCTGATGCTAAGAAGAATTGAACGCCATCTTGTTCCCAAGTAATTGATTGATCCGTTATTGCACCAATCACAAAACCTAAATCGGCAGGATCACCAGCTGCAAATACAGGGACTAAGTCTACATCCTTCTTAACAATTGGAGATTGAATAATTGTAAATTCTTTGTTACCACCATATGTTAATATTACTCGCTCTTGTTTGTCATCTTTAATCACTTTTTCTTCGACCATATTTATGCCTTCCCATTGAAGTGAAGGATAGTGAGTTTGGAATACTGGTAATTCAGTATCGGTACTCGCTGTTTCGTTTTTAGTCGTGTCTTCAGGCATATCTGCTTTGTAATCAGCGGCACTTCTTGAAGTACCTAAAGTAATCTTATCAAATGTGATACTTATTTGTTCTTCTTTTTGATCATTTAAAATGAAAACTTTTGTTGGTAGCAATGATTTCTTACTAATATGGATTTTTTGTGTAGGCAACATCTTTTGATGACTGTTTCTAGTTTTGGTTTCAAAGACATACGAATTCTTGGTTTCTGTCATCACCGAATCTTTATCAGCTTTAATATCTTGTGCTAGTGAACCAATTAAATAGGCTTGACTATTTTTCTCAGGCCAATCGCTTTGGAATTTATAAGTCTTCCCTAGCGTCGGTGTAATAACAAATACACCTTCTTTATTTCTTACAATTGTTTGTGATACATCTTCACCTGTTTGACTAACCTTCACACGATAAAACTCAGGTTTCGTGTGCCACACACTCACTTCATAAAGACGAGGTTCTGAACCGGTACTAATTTTCATTTTCGCGTCTAACTCATAGCCTTTTGTCTCAACCCATTTTGTACTCAACTTCTTTAATACATCTTCTTTCGACTCAGCACCACAAGCTGATAATAATAACACCAACAATAATATTAATCCTACATATAAACGGTTACGCAATAAATCCACCCTTTCTCATATCGATCCGTTAAAACATCTTATGAAACAGGGACAGGGATTATTCAACCAATATTACTTGTGCTGCTGCAAATTGTTTTGTATGGGTGATACTTACATAGCCTTTTACTTCGTGACCTTTAAAATACAACATAGGCTTTCCATTTTCGTTTGGTAACACTTCAATATCTAGAAAGCTGCAATTCCTACCTATCCCTGTTCCTAGTGCCTTTGCAAAAGCCTCTTTAGCAGCAAAGCGACCAGCCAAGAATTCAAGTTGTCTCTTTTCTGACAGTTCGGCAAAGCGTCTTAATTCACGGACAGATAAAATGCGCTGTTTAAATTTTAAAGTGTGGAAATGTACAGTCTTTATTCGCTCTATTTCAGTTACATCTAAGCCGATTCCCAAAATCATGAAATACTTCTCCTTTCATCCTATTGTAGTTTCACGGTATAATACACGCATACAAATATGAGGTGAAGATATGTTTAGTCGAACTGAAAATTTTTCCCAATACATTAAGCTATACCCAGTTGTCTCCATAATTATTGCAATCAACATTATTATCCATCTAGTATCACTGGTCCCTTACCTCGGAAATTTCATATTTATTTATGGAGCGGGAGCTAATTATTTAATTTCTGATGGACAGTGGTGGCGCTTTATTACCCCTATGTTTCTACATGCTGGATTTGTACATTTATTATTTAATATGTTTTCATTATTTTTATTTGGACCCGAACTTGAAAAACTTACAGGAAAAGTTCGCTTTTTAACCCTTTATTTTATGGCCGGATTGTTTGGTACCGTCGCGACGTTCGTATTGCAGGATGCTAACTATGTACATGTCGGGGCAAGTGGGGCAATCTACGGAATTCTTGGTGCATTTGGCGGTCTCGTCTACTATGCACGAAATAAATTACCTCAACTCAGTCAAATTATTGTACCCATCATTATCATCAGTATCGTGATGACTTTCTTAACACCCAATATTAACATTACAGCTCATTTAACAGGGTTAGCAGTTGGCTTCTTAATTGGCTTGGTATTTTTTAAACCTAAAGGTAAAGCTAACGTCAACTGGAAAAATAGAAAAAGATAGGACAGCCGTTATTATGGCTGTCCTTTTTTTTCGTCTACATAACCAGATGGTTCATACCAATTCATTACTTCTTCAATATATTCTACTTCTAAATGTTCTACTTTTGCCGTTGCGCCAAGCACTCCTGATTTTATCGTCGTTTCTATAGAAGCCAACGCTTTTCTTTTTTGAAATGGACTTTGTCTCATCTCAAGTGATTGCATGCGTTTCTTTTCAATGAAAAACGTATATTTACTAATCCCACGGTATTGTAAGGACAGCTGATTTTTTGTGAGGTAAAGTGCTGCTGATCGGTACTGCCATAAGCCAAGTATAAAGATCACTGGAGCCAATAGTAGCGAAAACAAACCATATGGGTAGTAGAAGTAACTAATACCGACCATGATTGGGATCACCCAAAGAAAATCAAGTCGATAATAAAATGGTTTAGCCCTTTTTGGAGCACTTGTCCATATTGGGTCAAAATCAAAATCAGCAAATAACTTATTTAATGGTTGTCTGATTTTATTTTTCTTCACAAGTGGAAACAAACGAATTTTTTCATCTCGATCATTGATTGAGCCTCCAGCACTTTCAACAATTACTGTACAATACCCGAATAGTTGTCTTAACGGATTTTCCACAATTCGAATGCCTTGTACTCGACCAATGGGAATGGTGACTTTTTTCTTTTCTAACAAGCCTCGTGACAATACAATTTGGTCTTCTTCTTGAACTATTGTAAATTGATAATAGTTTAGTGTGGTAATAATTACAGAGAACACCCATGCAATTATTAGGAAAACAAAGATCATTAGAGCCACAATAAAAACGCCAAATTTTAAAAACACCACGACTTCATCATAAATTTTCTCATAGGGAATCAACTCTGAAAATTGAGTTAAGAAAACCGCGAGCCCTGAAATTACTACACCAATACCACCTGACGTAGTGGCAAGTATTAGAAGATCTTTCATAGACATTTTAAAAATTGGTATACTCGGCACAATAGCCAATTCTTCCAGTTGTTGCCCTACTATTTCTCCATTTTCATCTGTTGATTTATTAGTTTTTCGCTTTTTGGCAAGAGCTAGCTCTGTTTCAATTTGCTTTGCAGCTTCTTTTGTAATTGCTGTCAATTCTGCTTCCGGTTCTGTCGAGACGCCAGAACCAGCCGTCTCGATTGTTACTTTCACTAGCTTAAAAGGTCGATGTAATATACTTTCTGTATAATTAAAACTTTGAATACGATCAAAAGGAATGTATCTTTTCTTCTTAACAAATAGTCCATATTCAATACGTAACTCATCGTCTTCAAACCAATAAATAAACCGTTTCCATTTGATGATTCCACTTACTAGAACAAGCACTAAAACGACGATTCCAATTACATAAGGGATGTAATTCGTCCAATGCTCATCATTTGATGGAGAACCACCTTGAAATCTATTTGCTACAAAAATAATGATAAAAGGAAAGATGAGATCTTTTAGACCTTTTATAAAATTAACAACTGCCGATATCGGGTGAAGTTGATAACGTTCTTTAGACATCATCTTCCGCCACCCTTGCAAGTACCGAAATACGACTTCTCAGTTCATCAGCTTCACTCGTGATAAGTGCTGGAATCGTATGGCTTGTTGCTGCTGTAGAAATCGTAATAGACGCTAAATTGTATCTTCGTAAAATTGGCCCTTGTTGTGTGTCTACATGCTGTACTCGAATCATTGGCACTAAAGTTCTTTTGACGATAAAAAGTCCATATTGAAGTTCAATCTCTTGTTCTCGAACCTCATATCTCCATCGAAGCCATCGTAATTTCGGAAATAAATAAACAAATACATATGTATATAATAGTGGGATCGTTATAATAATCACCAATAACCACAAAGGACCTTCTAACCACCAGTTTAAAACCCCTGCTCCTACTGCTATTAACAGCACTACTGCTGATTGCATTACTCCATATAATCGCCATACTTTTAATCCTTTTGGTGAAATTCGATTAATTGGCTCTTTTCTCATATAAACACCTACTTTCTTCTATAAATACTATTTTACAGGAAAAATGATTTAAGAAAAGCGCAAATTGCCTTCTAGCTCATCACCCTGAAATGTGAAACTAGCCTAGAAAGTCGGACTCTAGCGCTGTAGCCTCTGATTCAAAAACATGAATTCGAATCAATTATATGTTGAAAGGTGAAAATCTGTCTTTCTGCCTCCATAAAGAAGCCCTCGAGCTGACGATTGGAGCTAGACATAACCGTTCTAAGCTCGAAGGTGTTACATTAGAAAACTTATATTTTTTTTCATCAAAAAAAATATCACAGCCCAATTGGACTGTGATATTTGTTTATTTATTAGCTTTCGCGACGTGAAGATGAACGTGGACGTCCACCGCGGTTTGCAGAGCCATCACGTGATGATGAACTACTTCCATCACGGCTACCACTAGGACGACGAGCTCCGCTACGATCTGAACTAGAACTACGGTCTGAACTACGACCTGAACCAGATGAAGGGCGTCCTCCGCCACTACGGTTGTTTCCTTTATAGCCACCGCCACCACTGCGTCCGCCACCACTTCCACCTTTACGAGATGGTAATGGACGTTCTTCAGAGATTGAAACCGGCGTATCATTTGGTTCGCGAGTCATTGATTTTAATGCCGCTGCAACAACATCAAGTGCTTCATATTTCTCAAGTAATTCCGTTGCAAATGCACGGTAATCACCAATACTGTTTTTGTCTACCATTTCTCCAAGTGATTCAACAGCTAAACGTTGTTGTCCAACTAGAGCCTCATCAGAGCTTGGTGGACGAAGTGGTGACATACGTTTTTTCGTTGTTTCTTCAACGATACGTAAGTAACCCATTTCACGTGGAGAAACAAAAGTTACTGCCACACCACTTTTACCAGCACGGCCTGTACGACCAATACGGTGTACATAGCTTTCTGGGTCTTGAGGAATATCATAGTTATAAACGTGTGTTACGCCTGTAATATCAAGTCCACGTGCAGCTACGTCAGTAGCAACTAGGATGTCAATTTTGTTTTCTTTAAATTGTTTTAACACAGACATACGCTTAGCTTGGCTTAAATCACCGTGAATACCTTCAGCAATATAACCACGAATGCTTAGTGCATGTGATAATTCATCAACGCGGCGTTTTGTACGACCAAAGATGATTGCAAGTTCAGGTTGGTGAACGTTAAGAACGCGTGATAGAATATCGAATTTTTCACGTTCTTGTGACTGAACGTAGAATTGCTCGATGTTTTCTACTGTCATTTCTTTTGATTGAATTTTAACGATTTCTGGGTTTTTCATGAATTTTTCAGCAATTTTACGAATTGCTGTCGGCATTGTTGCAGAGAATAACAATGTTTGACGATCTTCAGGAACACTTTCCAAAATTTTAGTGATATCTTCAATGAAGCCCATGTTGAGCATTTCATCCGCTTCGTCTAAAATAAGCGTTTGAACGTTATCAAGTTTTAAAGTACGACGGTTAATATGGTCTAAAAGACGACCAGGTGTACCAACGATTACATGTGGGTTGTTTTTTAGTGCACGGATTTGACGTCCAATTTCTTGTCCACCATAAACAGATAAAATTTTCACTCGTTTGTCTTGACCGAGTTTGTAAATTTCTTCTGAAACTTGGATCGCTAATTCACGTGTTGGTGCAATAATTAAACCTTGAATATTTGAGTTTTTAGGGTCAATTTTTTCAATCAATGGAATACCAAACGCAGCTGTTTTACCAGTTCCTGTTTGTGCTTGACCGATGATATCGCGGCCTTCCATTCCGAATTTAATTGTACCTTCTTGAATTGGTGTTGCTTCTTCAAAACCCATACGTTTTACGGATTTTAATGTTGATGCACTAATATTTAACTCTGAAAAATTTGTCAAAATTTTAATCTCCTTTTTCTTTACAATTACAAAGGGTTACATTTTCAGGATGAAGTTGCGGCAAATTCGAGCCTATAAGAGGAACGTTTCCGTTACTTAAAATTCTCTGTAGAATTATCAGAGGGGACTTATATTTAAAGGAAAGCCCGGTTTTTGCCGAGCGGTTCGATCATGGGGAGTATGTTTCAAAACGTTTTATAAAACAACGCTGTCTCTTGTGACCTGTTGGTAGCTACGTTTTTTAGAACGTGGCTATTATGAAAGTTCACAGTTTTGATGTTTGAAACTAAACATCCTACCCTAAAAAATTGAACAAACCGTTATGTTCAAAAAAAAGACCTCTTCTTAATACGAAGAGTCTTTGCACAAAATGTATCCATTGCTTTAAATACTTTAACATGTTTAAAGACGATATGCAATTAATCAGCCACAGTCATAATAATTAGTTTTCTGTTTCACTTGCAAAAAGCTAAACACTTTAGCGAACCATTCTTCGCTATCGTCACTGTAACAAATAAGATGCTTCCCATTTTCTGATGTAACAAGATATTTTTCATCCGAACCTAAAGAATCATACAAATGCTGTGCGGTGGTAAATGGAACTATACCATCTTTTTGTCCTTGCACGATGCATACTGGAACTTTAATCGATTTGTAGTATGGTTCTACCATTTTTACAATACGCAAAAACTCAATCGCGGATCGAATTGGCGTATGAGTTAATTTGTATTCGTATAAATGATAAATCGTATTGGTCGAAAGTTTCCCTTGTACCGCATCTGTCATAATATCTTTAACATCTGCTATTAGTTGTCCGCCACTAATGTATTTTGCGGCTGCACTAAGGAGTACTAATCGGTCAATTTTATATCGCTTAGACAAATATAGGGCAATTAATCCCCCCATAGAAAAACCAACAATCACAACTCGCTGTACTTGTTTTTGCAATAATCTTAACGCTTGCTCAGCTTCCATCATCCAATTCTCTGCTGTTAACTCAGTTAATGAAAGTGTGGAGCCATGACCAGGTAATGTAGGAACTTTGACAAGCCAATCCGTCTTCTCTTCTATATATTGCACAAAAGGTTGTATTTCATACGGACCTCCTGTAAAGCCATGAATACATAATACTCCCGTTTTCATTTACACACCTCCATCAATTACAGTAGTTGACGGAATACTGTCCGTATTTTATCAACAAAGAAACAAAACGATTTTTTTCGTCTTGTACTTCGTTGATAATAACTATTCTATATATATAGTAATTTAATACCCGAAAAGTGTGTACCCAAACTTATCGTGTGCATTGAACTAAATATAAAAAAATATGTCAATCTGTCTATACTTCCAAACTTTTTAAAATTTGAATTGCTTACTTTATAACGTTTTCAAGTGCCATCCCGCGAGAGCCTTTTACTAAAACGATGGAGTTTAAAGTAGTATAGGTTTTTAAAGTAACTCGAATCGGTTCATAGTCTTTTTCTGACCAAATCACATGAGTGTCCGCAAACTTATGTTGCAACTTTTCATACAACCATTTCATTCTCGGACCATATAAACAGACGCCTGAGAAATCTTGTGACTTGATTTGATCAGCCAATTCTTCATGATAAATTTGCTCATCATCACCTAGCTCCAACATATCACCGAGTACAAGCCATTTATCTGGTCGAATGGTTGTTTCACAAATGAAAGTGATTGCAGCCTTCATTGATGTCGGAGCAGCATTATACGCATCATTAATAAATAACGAACCATTTTCTGCATGTATTACTTGCATGCGCATATCTGTTAGTGACGATTTTTTCAAAGAGTCGTGAATCTGTTTGTTGGTTAAGCCTGCTTTTTGTGCAATTAAAATAGCGACTAATGCATTTTTAACTTGATGCTTTCCTAAAACAGGAATCATAAAATGATCTTCAATTAATCCCTTCACATCAAATTCACTACCATTTTCCGTAGCTTGAATCGATTGCGCGTAAACGTCATTTGAACTGTTAGCACCAAATGAAATTGTTTTAATAGTAGAAGTTACATTCTCGAGGTTGAATTGTTGGATGAATGGATTAAGTAGGGGTTCATCTCCATCATAAAATAAACAACCTCCCTCTTGTAAGCCTGCAACGATTTCAAACTTGGCCTTTACAATTCCATCTCGAGACCCCAAGTCTTGCATATGCGCTTCCCCAATGTTTGTAATAGCAACGTAATGTGGTTCTGCTAGAGTGGATAAAAACTCGATTTCTCCATAACCACTCATCCCCATTTCAAGCACTGCAAATTCAGTATCTTCATCTAAAGACAAAATGGTAATGGGTAAGCCTAAATTATTATTAAAATTACCTGCTGTTTTTTGAACGCGGAAATAAGGAGCGAGAACACCCGCTACTAAATCCTTTGTAGAAGTCTTGCCATTTGAACCTGTAATTCCGATGAACGTCGCTCGATGTTCTTTGCGATATGAACGAGCCATTTGTTGCAGAGCCTTTTCACTGTCTTCAACAAAAAGAATTGGCACATTTCTCGGGGGATTCGGCTCATCTTGTTGCCAAAGAGTAGCAGACGCTCCTTTTTCAAAGGCCTGGTCTACATATTGGTGACCATTTACTTTATCTCCTTTAAAGGGGATAAACAAGTCACCAGGTTGAATGGTTTTTGTATTGATTGAGACACCACTTACCATTACATCTGATGTTTCTAACGTATCTATGTTTAGCCATTTGGCAATTGTTCGTAGTGATTTTTTCAAAAATATTCACACTCAATCCATTGTATAATGTAGTTGTTGTTTTTCTGCGTGACGTTCAATAGCTAATTCAATCAGTTGATCAATCAATTCTGAGTAGTTTACGCCCGTGTGCTGCCATAGCAATGGGAACATGCTAGTTGGTGTAAAACCAGGTAAAGTATTCACTTCATTAATAACGACTTCATCATCATCTGTTACAAAGAAGTCTGCTCGAACAAGACCTGAACAATCCAATACTTTAAATGCTTTAATTGCGTGGTCTATTAGTGTTGCTTTTACTTCTTGTGAAACATCTGCTGGGATAATCATTGCAGTATTCCCATCTTTATATTTTGCTTGATAATCATAAAAAGCTTTCAACGGTTTGATTTCGCCAGGAACAGAACATTTTGGGGTATCGTTTCCGAGTACGCCCATTTCAATTTCACGTGCTTTAATGCCTTGTTCAATAATAATTTTCCGATCATATTTTAACGCCAAATCTACCGCTTCAATTAACTCTTCACGATTGGCTGCCTGGCTAATACCGACACTCGAACCTAAGTTTGCCGGTTTAACAAATACGGGCCAAGCAAGTTCTGTTTCTATCTTCCCAAGCCAGTAGCTTTGGTCTTTTTTCCATTCATTTCGAATGAAATGAACGAATGGTACTTGCTTCAATCCTGCAATGGCAAAAAGTTGTTTCATCACTACTTTATCCATACCAGCTGAAGAAGCTAATACGCCATTACCGATGTATGGAAGATTTAATACTTCAAGTAATCCTTGAACTGTACCGTCTTCCCCATTTGGTCCGTGTAGAAGTGGGAATATTACATCTAACGAATTGTCATCTTCACCTGTTCCTTGAGTAGACGGCAGAAAGCTTGAAATGTTATTAGGTAAGCTTTGATTGTTTTCTTTACCAAATTGCAATTGATCTATTGCTTCTACCGGCGCTAGTAATTGCGCACCCTTACGCCATTCACCTTCTTGTGTAATAAATATTGGAAATACATCATAATCATCGAAATTTAATGCTTGGGTAACTGCACGAGCTGTTGATAATGACACTTCATGTTCTGCAGATTTACCACCATACAATAAACCAATTCTTTTCTTCATTAGATTACCTCCATGTATTAGATACTCTTATTTTATCATGAACCTTGTTTACCCATGACAAATATAAAAAAAACAATCCCTTGCACATATCTTTGCAAGGAATTGTTTAAAATCGGATCGTTTTGTCCGGACTCTGTTTAATAACTGTAGTTAATTCGTCCCAAATTTCATCAGGGTATATAGATTCTGGTAAAAAACGAATTTCTAGATCGTAAGTTAATTTTGTTTTTTCTACTTTATATAATGAAAGAAGTACCCCTTCTTTCAACATAGGTTTGTGTGAAATTAATTGAGCCATTGTTAGCTCAGGAAACCTTTCTTTTTGTTTTCGACGCCAAAAAGGTGCCCCATTTTCTTTATTTCGTACCACTTGATTTAGTATATTGACAACTAATTGGAATGAATCATCTAGTTCACGGAAATATATTTTTGTTATACTTTCATCTTCATTAGACAAGTAAACAAAACGATTTTGGAGTTGATAATAAAAAGGTGATCGAATGGACTCTTTTTTATGACCAATATACAATAATTCTGCCTGCTCTTGAGGTGATAACATATTGAGTCTACGTTCATCCGTAAAATCAATCCATCTTAAATCTGTTGGATTATCCATAAATTCTTTTGTAAATGAAAAAACTTCTTCATCTGGAACGAATTCTAATTGAGTGTGTATGTTAAACGAACTGTCTTTATATTCATGCTTCAATAATAATAAATTTTGCAAAGGGCCTGCATTTTGAACAAATTGATACATTGTTATTCCGCTAAACAATACGAAATGACCAACTTCGTTCATATGTATATAAATATGGTGAAGAAAATCTTCTGTGTCACGCACTTTTTTCACCATGATCAACACTCCATTCTCCCTCTTATTATATGCTCACTTGGTGAAGAATGAAACATTTGAGCTTGTTTTTCGTTAGTAAATACTGTACAAGCATTTATAAGCAGTTTACGTTATAATCAAAAGGTTATATAACTTTAAAACAGGAATTCAGGTGACAACCGTGGAAAATAATAAAAAGTTTGCAGACCGTTTCGATTGGACGCTAGCTTTTATAGTATTACTACTCTTTATAGTGAGTTTGTTCGCAATTTCATCTGCCCAAACATCTGGGCAATATCCAATTAACTTTATTCCTCGTCAAGTGCTTTGGTATATTGTTGGTGCTTTAATTATTGGTTTTGCCATGTTATTTGAACCAGAACAGTATAAAAAGATGTCTTGGATTTTCTATGGTTTTGGTATTCTTGTATTAATTGCGCTAGTTTTAGCCCCTGGCGGTCAAGGACAGATTGCTGAAATACGCGGGGGTGCTAAAAGTTGGTTTCATTTACCAGGTGTTGGGAGCATTCAACCATCAGAGTTTATGAAAACAATATTTATACTAACAATGGCGCGCATGATAAGTGAGCATCACGAGAAATTTGTAATTAAAACAGTAAAGACAGATGTACTTCTTCTCGGGAAAATCATTAGTACTGTATTAGTTCCATTACTATTTATTATGCAACAACCAGATTTAGGTACAGCTCTTGTTTTTCTTGCCATTACCGCAGCCATGATTATTGTCGGTGGGGTAACTTGGAAGTTAATTGTTCCAATTTTTGCAGGTACGGCAGTTTTAGGTGGTTTCATCTTATGGATGGCCGTCTTTATGCAAGAATTCTTATCAGATAAATTTGGTTTTAAAGCCTATCAATTTGGTCGTGTTTATTCTTGGTTAGACCCTTATTCATTCTCCACATTTGAAGGCTATAATTTAATTAAGGCTATGACTGCTATTGGCTCTGGAGAAATTACCGGAAAAGGATATCAAGGACGAGAAGTGTACGTTCCTGAGAATCATACCGACTTTATTTTCACAGTTATTGGCGAAGAATATGGTTTTATTGGGGCAAGTATTGTTGTCAGTTTATTTTTCTTACTGATTTATCATTTAACCAAAATTACCCTACAATTAAAAGATCCTTTTAGTACATATGTATGTGCTGGAATCATCGCTATGATCACGTTCCATGTATTCCAAAACATTGGAATGACGATTCAACTGTTACCGATTACCGGTATCCCCCTACCTTTTATTAGTTATGGAGGAAGTTCGTTAATGGGGAATATGCTCGCACTTGGATTAGTTTTCAGCATGAAATTCCATCACCGAACGTATATGTTCGGTTCAAGTCAAGATGACTAACTATTAAATTTTGAAAGCGTAACTCTAGATCGACTCCGGTGTAGGAAAGATGAAAGGCGTATATTTCGTCTTTCTGACCTCTGAATGGGACCACGCTCTTGGCGCTTTTAGCTAGACAACACTTAAA
Source organism: Paenisporosarcina antarctica (assembly GCF_004367585.1). GTDB lineage: Bacteria > Bacillota > Bacilli > Bacillales_A > Planococcaceae > Paenisporosarcina > Paenisporosarcina antarctica. The sequence continues at coordinate 414,914 of NZ_CP038015.1, read as the reverse complement.
GGCATAGAAGTCCACTTCGCAAAAGAATACGCTACTATGCGTATTCTTTTTTTGCATAAAAAAACACCAACTTCACAGTAGGTGTCTAAAATGTATGTTCTATGTTGTGGAATTACTCAGTGAGATTGTGGAGCTTGAGTCGGTGATGCGAGCGCTTTTAACATTTCAAGACGAGATTTTGTCAGAGTAACTGTTACACCTAACTTCGAAAAATTTGAAACGATTCTTCTCAAGTCAACTTGTTTTGTCATATAATGCACCTCTATCTTCCTCTAGTTTTAGGACGTTCTCATTCACTAAAAGTTTCAACTTTTTTTATAAGATTTTATTTTTATTTAATACACATACTATACCACGTTTATCCAGTTTTAAATCTTTCAATATTGTTACATATTTTAATCAATTGTAAATCATACTAAACAATATTGAAGGAGGTGTTTTCGTGAAAATTAAAGACATTATGTCACGTGATATTGTAACCTGCACACCCACAGATTTGATTTCAGAAATTGCTCAGAGCATGCGAGCTTTGGACATTGGCTGTATGCCAGTAGTAGATGGACCACGTATTATTGGTATGATTACAGATCGTGACATTGTAACGAGATCTGTAGCTGAAGATGGACAACGTTTTGTAAAAGATGTAATGACACAGGATGTAATTTCGGTGGGTCCCGAATCTTCTTCTGAAGAAGCAGCTGAAATTATGGCGCAACATCGTATAAGAAGATTACCGGTGATTAAAAATGATTCCCTTATTGGTTTTGTAGCTTTAGCTGATTTATCAATTCCAAGTGAAACGGTTCATGATGCTGCACAAGCTTTACACGAAATTTCAAAACCAGGGCACCTTTAATAAATTCCTCCAAACTTTTATTGAGTTTGGGGGTGTTTTTATTCAATTCATTTTACACAGTACGGAGTTTTTCATCCTACATGACACCTAAAAAATGATAATCCAAGATAAAGAACTAGCACATTTACCTACTCGCAATTAGGGAAAATTCCTGGTGTTTTATATATGATATTATTACCAAATATCCTTTAAATCAATCAATCTTAAATAGGTTACAGAATTTTGTTTTAATTGGTTAGTTATTGTTTTCAAAAAACCAGATATAACTAAAGATGCCTTTAGTAGAAATAAAGTAAGCAAAAATGATTAAGGAGGAGGCTAAATAATGGTTGATCGTGTAACGATAAAAGTGGATGGAATGACATGTGAACATTGTGTAAAAGCAATCGAAAATAGTGTTACAGCAATTTCAGGTGTGGATTATGTTCATGTTCATTTAGAAACTGGTACAGTTAATGTTGAATTTAACAAAGACGTAGCAGAAGTTCAGCAATTTACTAACACGATTGAAGAGCAAGGATACACAATCGGACAATAATACACGGCAATTTTACAGTTACATAAGTACATTAACCCCGCAGTTTTAATTCTGCGGGGTTTTTTATTATCAGTTGTTGTTTGAATAGGTAATTCCGAGTAAAATGAACTAAACGTATTGAGAATAGAAAGCGGGTTCTTTTTAAATGAAGAAAGCCATTTTGTTATTAATGTCTGTTCAATTTTTTGTATATTTAGGTTTTGGAATCATTATTCCCATTTTGCCAGAAGTAATCTTAGAACAAGGGTATAGCGAAGTTCATGTTGGCGGTTTATTAACGATTTATGCTTTAGCTTCTTTCTTTACTGCTCCACTATGGGGTGCATTATCAGATCGGACAGGCAGAAAAAAGTTAATACTGATTGGTTTGCTAGGTTTCAGCATGAGTTTTGTGCTTTTTGCTAGCTTTATTGAAGTACTTCCTATGTTATATGTATCACGAATTGTTGGCGGAATTTTTTCTGGCGCACTGTACACTGCTGTAACTGGATTTGTAGCAGATATGACTACTGAAGAAGAACGCAATAAATATATGGGATTACTCGGCATGTCAATTGGACTCGGCTTTATCTTCGGCCCTGCGATTGGTGGCTTACTTGGTACCATAACATTGCAACTTCCGTTTATTGTTTCAGCCATATTAACTCTTCTATTAGTGGTATATGCGAGTCTTATTTTAAAAGAACCTGAGTCTAGAGCTGACGCTCGAAAACGCGCTATTGTACCAAAGGGCGCTAAGACACTTTGGCTATACCGTATTCGTTATTTGTTCTTGTTTTCGTTTATGGTGACTTTTTTATTAGCAGGGTTAGAAGCTACATTTCAATTATTCCAAATCAATAAAATAGCTATTACTCCCCTTCAACTTGGCTATTTATTTATGGCAAGTGGATTAGTGGATGCTATTGTACAAGGCGGTATCGTTCGACGTGTGAAAAATGGTCAGGAAACGAAATGGATTATTGGTGCCCAAGTTGTGACCGCTATTGGGTTACTGTTAATGCTATTTACTGGTAGCTTACTATGGGCAGGATTTGCACTGAGCGTCTTTACAGCTGGTAATGCCCTTGCACGAACGGTATTAGTGTCTCTTACAACAAAAGAATCTGGCGGCATGTATGGCACTGCAGCTGGCATGACGTATTCAATGGATAATATGGGACGGATTATCGGCCCCCTTCTGTTCACATGGATTTTCACAGTTCAACCAGACAAGGTCTATGTATTATCTAGCGTGCTCGCTATTTTATCAATTAGCCTCATCATTCTATTCCGTAAATCTAACCATTCGTTAAAAAATGAAAATCCAGCTCCCTCATAATCTGAGAGGCTGGATTTTTTTACAAGATCAGAAATCATAAAACTATAGAGTGCCAAGAACCCCGTTTTCATGGGGTTTTCAAGCATATGAGACTAACATTTTAAAATCGGATTTCTTTGGTGTTACTTTCGTTAAACCGATTAATATGACTGCGTGATTTCCTTTACGCATGATCCATCTTGAATTTTCAGTGGAAATAAATTATGTTCAGAATGATATATTCTTGATTAGTAATCCTATCTAAAAATATGGGTACTTTCATGTTAGAAGACGATTCATATTTATTATTAAAATCATATTGTAATAACTATTGATTTTTAAAAGGTGAATGATTGTAGTGAAAGGCGACGACTCCAGTGGGATAAGCGAGACAGACGAAACACCGCAGGAAGCGAATTGAGCAAAAGCAATTTTCTCAATTCGTTTGCGACGAAGCTAGCGAAGCGATGCAGGATCACCGGTTTTCAAGCGACGAGGAGTCTTGGCGTTCGCCTGTTCGCCTGTAACGGAAATCTCTAGTTATAAATAGAAGGTTGTTCTATTAAGGACCGGGCGCACTTTGCCCGGTTTTTCTTACTCGGGTAAAACTGCAGGTGATACACTATTTGTTTCGGGAGATTTTTCTACAATCTCTGGATGTGCTTTGCGAATAATGGACGGACGTAAGAAATAAAGAACGGTGGCTAGTAACAAGAGGCCACATGTTAACATGATCCACTGTGGTGAGAATGCATCAAATAGAAAGCCGAACAACACCATACCCAGTGGCATTAACCCCATTGAAATAGTCTCGAGAAATCCAAAAACGCGTCCTTTGAATGCTTCATCAATTGTTTGTTGAAAAAGCACAAGCATTGGAGTGTTTATTAAAATAATAGTTAAACCTAATAGCAACATTAACGTTAAATAAAAGCCTACCATAATGTTATAGGACATCGGAACAAATAACGGAATAGTAGTTGCACTAAATAGAATGCTATTAGCGATCAAACTCCATTTAGATATTTGCAAAGGGAAACGGAATTGCTTTCGTATCGATAAAAGAAAGGACATCAGGAGCATGCCAACTGAAAAAGCTCCTTCAGTAAAACCAAAATGTGCCGATTTAATTTCAAGTTTATCAATAAGCATGAACGCAAAACCAACTTGGAATGCCGCAAATAAGAAATTCAATAGCAGCGAAACCCAAATAACAATAGACAGGATTTGATGCTTCCTTATATACGTAATTCCGGCTTTCATATTCTGAAGCATAGATTCCTTTACTTCAGTAACTGTCTTTTCGATTAGTTTCGTATACAATCTGAAATTCATAGTGGCTTCTAGCCCAACTGCAAGGACATAAGCAAAGAGGTGAACTAACAAGAAAGCCTCAAGTGACACTAAGCCATACATCAAGCCCCCAGCTGCGGGTCCTCCAATTGTGGCAATCGAAACCGACATTTGGTTATAAGACATCGCTTTTTGAATACGATCTTCATCAATCAAATTAGAAATGGCTGAAGTAAAGGTCACTCCAGAAAAAGAAGAAGTGATTGACAGTATGACAGTTGTAACGTATATCGCTGTCAATGTGATTCCCGAAGTCAACGTAACAATCACTAATCCGCCCATCGCGAGTATACTTACTATCTGGGCAAGTATGACAATCATTTTTTTAGAGTATTTATCTGCAGCATACCCAGCAAAAGGTCCGATAATTGTACGGGGCAAGATGCTGCAAATTAGATTAGTCGCAAAACTAGTCGCAGAACCGGTAAACGATAAAATATAGAAACTTATACCGAACGTGTAGACACTGGCACCGAACGTGGAAATCAATTTACTGATAGTAAATGTCCATAAATGCTGTGTTGCTTTTTTTAATTTTAATGTTGCATCCATTTGATCAATCCCCTATTGTTTAATTTAATTAAACAAATAATATCACAGACAAACTTCCCTTGCAAGTAAAAGTTTAATATAATTAAACTAATTAGAAAAGGAGCGTTATTAAATGGATTCAATCGGACTACGCATAAAACATTTGCGAAAAGAACAAAAACTGACATTAGAAGCACTAGCCGGAAAAAAACTAACAAAAGGCATGTTAAGTTTAATTGAAAATGGAAAGGCGAAGCCTTCTATGGAAAGTTTATCTTATATCGCACAACAATTAGGTGTTGAATCCTCGGAGTTAATGGAAGATGTCAGCCAAGCGGAGAAAAGAAATGTGTTAGAAAGAGTGGAGAAACTCTACAAAGTTGAATTCTCTGAATTAACCAATGAATATAAACAAATAATTGATCTCATCAGCCCAATTGTAGACAAACTAACTCTTAGTTATGAATCTGCTCGTTTACTCGAGATATATAGTAGGTGCAGTCACCATTTATATCTTGATGGCTGGGAAGTTCACTATAACCAGGCAATGGAACTTTATGAACAATTACATTTATATAATCAAAGTGCTTCTCTTGCGTTATTTAAAGGTATGATTTTATATAATCAACATAGATATGATGAAGCATTAGCCATTGTATTAGAAGAACATGCTCGTTTTAGTTCACCTACTATTAAACTAGATGCAATGACCACTCTGGACTATATGTATGCGGAATTGATTTTGTATTCGGCCGTTGGTAATAATGAACTAACACGATTAAAAATGAATGAAGCTATGCAGTTTTCTAAGGAAGAACGTATTTTTTATCGGATTGATGACTTGTATCGTTTAGCTTGTTATCAAAGTATTATTAATGAAAATGAAGAGGACCGAGTTTACTATTTACAAAAGATCAGACAGTATGGTGAGTTTGCAGAAAATAAATCATCCCTCTCCATTGCGGCTATGTTAGATGCTCACTTTTATAATTCTTTTTTACATGATTACCAAAAAGCATTCGAGAGTGCAGAGCTTTTCTTAGAACTATCAATTGAAGTTGACAGTGAAAAAATTAAAAAAGACGTCAGGAATCAATATCTCTTGGAAAAAGGTAAAGCTCTATTTGGGTTGGGTTCAGTAAAAGAAGCCTTGGCACTACTTGAAGATTACATCGTTCCTTCTTATCTCCATCACCCCTACGATTTATCGATATCTTATGAGGTTCATGCCTACCGAGCGCTTTGTTATTCACGTCTCGGAGAAATCGACGAGGCACTCCGTGAAGCTAAAGTAGGATCCGTATTAATTTCATCAATGCCGGACTCCCCTTATAAGTTGTTTATTAATCAAACCCTTGAACAAATTCAAAAAAGCAGTGACTCAATTTGAGTTCACTGCTTTTCATATTCTACATAATTCCTTAGCCATAAGCGGAATTTTTCAAATGACTCTTCAAACTCAGGCTGGATAAGTGACAGTTGAACCCATTGTCTTGCTTTCAAATAAGCACTTTGATCATGTAAATCAAATCCAGAAAGTCTAGCGTCTTTCGCCATATGCTTATTTACTGGAGGTACTTTTAACGTGACGATCATTGGGTAACTTTGCTTGGTTAAAAATTCAAACTCGCCATTTTGTTCAGCGAGTAAAAGCTTGTCGTAGCGTTCATTTAAAACGTTATATCGTGCGTTGTTATCGTAAGCTTTTAATGCAATTTCTACACTTTCCAACAATTGAGATGAATACGTGTACGGTATTTCCCCATTCGCATAGCAGCCTAAATCAATATACATAGGAATTGAGGGCGATACGTCGATGAGATGATTTGAAAAAACCATAGCGAAACCCGACATCGTGCCAATCGCTTTCCCACTGACACCAGTTGCTAAGTAAACCTCTTTTAAATTGATTGGAACTGCACCAAATGAACTCACACAATCCATGCAAACTTGAATTTTCTGTTCTTTACAAAGTCCTAGAATGTCTTCAACATTATTTAGCATACCCGTCGATGTTTCTCCATGTGCTAGTAAAACCCATCCGTATAAACCTGACTGTAGTACTCGTTTCAAATCGGAAACTATGAAAGGATTGCCCCACTCTACTTCTAGCGTTTCATATTCCAAGTTCCACTTTAATGCTTGTCTTCTAAGGCGTTCCCCAAATGCACCATTGATCAACACCAGCCCTTTGTCAGGAAGTCGGCTAATTTGAGCAATCATTGCTTCATTTGCAAGTGTCCCGCTCCCCGCTAACAAATGGACTTGTGATGCGCCTGTCAACTTTAATAGCTGAGTCTGCACACGTTTGAAACGTTCAGTAAACTCATAAGACCTATGGGATATAGGAGACCGCTGAAATGGTTTTTTAAGTTCTGAACTCAATTCATTCGGACCAGGATAAAAGGTATGTCTTTTATGTTGAAAACGCGCAGCTATTGATTGTTCATAACGTTCTTTTGTCAAAAACATCGGAATAAAAGCGGCTTCCTCACTTCCAACAGGTTCTGCAAACGCTTGAAATCCAAGTTGACTATACAGTTTTAATTCACGCACAGTCCCAGAAATAACGGCTGCTCCGTATCCCTTTTCGTACGCGTAGTCTGCTAATGCACGTGCTAACATAAAAAAGACACGCCCATTGCGATGTTCTTTTCGTACTGACAGCAATCGTATCTCGCACAACTTTCCAGTTAATGCTTCAATAGGCAGAACTTTTTCTACTGGCCCTATTTTACGGTCTAGCGAAAAAGGTCGTGTGTCTCGAAGTGCAATCATACCTACCAGTTGATGCTCCTTCAAGACTATTAAATAGGTATTTTCTTGATGAAAAGCATCCGTACGTCTACCTGTTTCATCTTTTTCATGCTGAGGAATTTCTTCTACAAATGTCTCGTAGTTCAATTTCGCAATGTCAGCATATTCACGTTCACTCCTTGCAATTTTGCACCAATACATATTTGCACCCACAATCATTTATTAACTAGTACATACCTTGTTTTGCTTTAGTTCCATTCTCTCACAAAGCATCTGTTTGAGCTTACAAAAAAATAGGTAAACTACTAACAGGAAAAACAATCAAATATATAGGAAACTTAATTCCCTTCTTTATTAGGTTTCTGTAAGCTATACTTATTTACAATTAAACGACGTTACGTAATACAGGAGGGACTAAATGTTTGAAAATTTACTTAGTTTCGGATTTTCTTCAATTATAATATTAAATATATTTTTAGCCATTTTTTTAATATTTTTAGAACGTCGAGATGCTTCTGCAACATGGGCTTGGTTAATGATACTATTTTTCATCCCAGTGATTGGATTTATTGTTTACTTGCTTTTAGGTCGACAGTTACGTCAGAAACATTTATTTCGTTGGGAAGGTCGGAGCCAAATTGGCATAGATAACTTAATAGATTATCAAATAGAAGCAATTGAAGCTGGCACTTTTGAATTTCGACTTTCCGACTCCCTCGTGTATAAAGATATGATCTACATGCATTTACGTAACAATCACGCTGTATTAACTCAAGATAATGCCGTGACCATTTTTAATGACGGTGAAAAGAAATTTTCGGCTTTACTAGAAGATTTGGATCGTGCGAAAGATCATATTCATATCCAATACTACATTTTTCGATTAGATAGACTTGGTACTCGTATTTATGATGTCTTAGTTAGAAAAGCCAAACAAGGTGTTAAAGTTCGTTTACTCTTTGATGATATGGGTTCACGAGGTGTGAAAAAGAACGATTTTCAAGAACTGACCGACTCTGGGGGAGACGTAGAAACGTTTTTCCCTTCGATCATGCCTCTTGTGAATCCACGATTAAATTTCCGTAATCACCGTAAAATCGTCGTTGTAGATGGACGCATTGGTTATATAGGTGGGTTTAACGTAGGAGATGAATATTTAGGATTGGATCAAAAATTTGGTTATTGGCGTGATACACATTTACGCTTAGAAGGAAGTGCAGTCCACCCCCTTCAAACACGATTTATTTTAGATTGGAATCAAGCTTCAAAGGATTATGAAATTGAATACTCTGATCGTTATTTCCCTGCTATTCCTCTAAAAGGTTCTGTTGGTATACAAATTGTTTCAAGTGGTCCAGATTCTGAATGGGAACAAATAAAAAATGGTTATTTAAAACTAATTAACATGGCCAAAAAATATATATATATTCAAACACCCTATTTTATTCCGGATGCTAGCTTTATGGATTCCCTTCGCATAGCTTGCTTATCAGGAATTGACGTGCGTATTATGATTCCAAATAAACCTGATCATATGTTTGTTTACTGGGCTACTTATTCTTATGTGGGTAACCTTCTCAAAGCTGGTGCAAAAGTCTATATTTATGAAAATGGCTTCCTACATACGAAGATGGTTGTAGTAGATGATGAAGCATCAACTGTTGGAACCGCAAATATTGATTTACGAAGTTTTAAATTGAATTTCGAAGTAAACGCTTTTATTTATGATCGAGAAACATCCCATCAATTAGCTGAGTTGTTCGAACAAGACATGCTTTTATCGACAGAGCTTACTATGGCATTGTATAAAGAAAGATCACGTATTATCAAAATGAAAGAGTCCCTATCAAGACTTTTGTCTCCCGTTCTTTAAAATGACATTTCTATTAAAGCATGAAGGTGATTATACTCTTCATGCCTTTTTGTGCATTTCAATCAATAGTTTAAACATTTATGCATTTGTGAAAATCAGCATTTCTTAGGAACTCGATCAGTTTTATGCTATTATTATTATTTACAATGTACACAAATAGGAAGAGGTTCGCAAACTCCCTCTATAAAAAACTAAGGTGAAAACTGTCGCGTTCTACAGTTTTTTTGTGCTGTAATAGACTCAATTCAGTTCATTCAATTGTAATACACCCGTGTTTACAAGGACTATTACAGGATGGAATCACCTGCCATGGAGATGCCGAATTCTCATTCTTCAAAAGGGGAAATGAGTAATGAAACAAGATAAAGCAGTTGTCGTATTTAGTGGAGGACAAGATAGTACAACTTGTCTGTTATGGGCTTTAACACAGTATCAAGAAGTGTATACAGTCACCTTTGACTACGGTCAACGTCATATAGAAGAAATTACATGTGCAGAAGAAATAGCAAAAGAATTAAACGTTCCCTTTAAAGTACTGGACATGAAATTAATTAACCAATTAGCAGCAAATGCTTTAACTAGAAGTGATATTGCTGTAACAGAAGGAACGAGTGAAGAGTTACCTTCTACTTTTGTCCCAGGAAGAAACCATTTATTCCTTTCCTTTGCTGCAGTTTATGCACAATCAATTGGTGCTCGTCATATTATCACCGGCGTTTGTGAAACTGATTTTAGTGGATATCCAGATTGCCGTGATGTATTCGTAAAAGCACTTAATGTATCCATTAACTTAGCAATGGATTCTTCACTAGAATTTCAAACCCCTTTAATGTGGTTAAACAAAGCTGAAACATGGAAAATGGCAGACGATTTAGATGCATTAGATTTCGTTCGTACACGTACACTAACGTGTTATGAAGGTATTCGTGGAGATGGCTGTGGTAAATGTCCATCTTGTGTATTACGACAAAACGGGTTAACCACTTACCTTGAAGAAAAACAAGGAAGTGGAGCGAAATGATTCAACAATTCTATCCACAAACACCTCATACGTATCGATTCGAATTAAATAAAGATATGCATTTGTCTGCAGCGCATTTCATTCCTCATGATGACGCTGGAAACTGTCAATATTTGCATGGTCATACGTATTTTATAAACATTACAATTGCTGGTGATCAATTAGATGAAATGGGCTTTCTCATAGATTTTAAGATAATTAAAAACCTAGTCCACAAAAGATATGATCATACAGTTCTTAATAACCACGAAGAATTTGAAGATAAGTTTCCAACTACCGAACAAGTGGCTGAAGAAATTTGGAAAACAATTCAAAATAACTTGAAGACACTTGTACATGAACCAAAATGTATACAAGTTCTAGTTCGAGAAACTCCTACTAGCTATGTTGTTTATCGTCCAAGAGCGGAGGATCTGTTATGAAGATACCCGTGATGGAGATATTTGGTCCTACTATTCAAGGTGAAGGTATGGTCATCGGGCAAAAGACGATGTTTGTTCGTACTGGTGGTTGTGACTACTCTTGTTCATGGTGCGACTCGAAATTCACTTGGGATGGCTCTGGAAAAAGCACAGCGATGAAAGCGGAAGAAATTATTAGCTCTTTAAAAGACATTGGTGGAGAGGCTTTTTCTCATATCACCATTTCTGGAGGTAATCCGGCTCTTCATAAAGGATTAGGTGAATTAATCAATCAGTGTCACGAACAAGGTTGGAAAGTAGCGGTTGAGACGCAAGGATCTTATTGGCAAGATTGGTTACTGGATATTGACGATGTAACCATTTCCCCAAAACCACCGAGTTCTTTAATGACAACGGATTTTAATAAGCTCGATACATTTATGCACAATTTAAAAGTTGCCAATGCAAGCTTAAAAGTTGTCGTCTTCAATGATGAGGATTTCACCTATGCAGAGGTGATTCATCAACGTTATCCTACTGTTCCTTTCTTCTTGCAAGTTGGAAACGATGACGTCTTAACTATTGATGATCAAGCTTTGGTTTCATTATTATTAAAACGCTTCGAATGGTTAATTGATCGTTCTATGAAGTCTACCATCATGAATGATGCGAAAGTATTACCTCAATTACACGCATTAATTTGGGGAAATAAACGTGGTGTTTAACAAGGAGGAACCAAAGATGACTGGTCGTCAAAAAGAAGACTTACAAGGAATTAATTTATTAGGTAACCAAAATGTACAATATGACTTTTCATATAATCCTGGCGTTTTGGAATCATTTGAAAACAAACATCCATATCGAGACTATTTTGTGAAGTTTAATTGTCCAGAGTTCACTTCTTTATGTCCGATTACGAGTCAACCCGATTTCGCTACGATATATATTAGTTATATACCTGAAATTAACATGGTTGAAAGTAAGTCTCTTAAATTATACTTATTTAGTTTTAGAAATCATGGGGATTTCCATGAAGATTGCATGAATATCATTCTAAATGATTTAATTAAACTGATGGAACCGCGCTACATCGAAGTTTGGGGGAAATTCACGCCACGTGGTGGCATTAGTATTGACCCTTATACAAACTACGGAAAACCTGGCACAAAATATGAAGAGATGGCAACACATCGCATGATGAATCACGATATGTATCCTGAAACCATTAATAATCGGTAATCAACACACATTTGATTACGCAATCCTTTCATATGAATAATCAGGATAAAGTTGAGTCTCTTGACCCTGTTTCTCAATGAATTAAATAAAAACGAAGAGGAAGAGGAAAGTGACGTTTGAACTGAGCCCTTATTAACGGACAGTTTAATAAAAAGGTACCTGTAATTTATGTTGCGATTAGATGACTTCGGTATTGTGCCGGAGTCATCTTTTTTAAGTCCCATTGTTTACGTGTTGTATTGTAATGCATCATATAGTCATCAATCATACACTTCAGGTCTACCAAACTCACTGCTTCCTTGTAATCTACATCATCCTTAAAATGGCCAAAGAATGACTCCATAGGGGCATTGTCTATACAATTTCCACGACGTGACATGGATTGAACTAGACCCATTTCTTTCACAAGTTCTTGAAAATCTGGATGTGTGTAATGGAATCCTTGATCTGAGTGGATCATCGCTTCTGGATGAATATTTCCTCCTAATGATGCTTCTAATTTAGCAAGAGTACGAAAAACAATTCGCATACTTAAACTAGTTGAAAGCTCATAAGCCATAATCTCACGTGTGGCAACGTCTTTAACACATGATAGGTAAGCGGTTTGACCACTTCCATACGGAAGGTATGTGATGTCAGTCAAAAGCACTTTGCCTGGTTCGTCTTGTTTGAATTGTCTATTCAGTCGATTCGGAATTTTTCGGTGCGCATGAGTAGCTTTCGCACAATTTTTATAAGGGTTTGCTCGTCTTATCTTAGCGAATAGATTGAACCTACGCATCAAACGAAGAATCTTTTTATGATTCATGGGCGTTACTAGTAAATCTTCAAGAGCCATGTAAAACCCGCGGTAGCCGATTTTCCCCCTTTTGGCATCATAAATGCTTTTCAATAGTAAATAGTCTTGATAATCTTGTTCTTCACGAATCGCACGACTCTCAATATTTTCGATCCACTCATAATAACCACTTCGGCTAACATCGGCCATTTTACAAAGATGAGAAACCATATTCTTCAGCTGATACTTTCGAATGACATGATTTATGACTTCGTATTTCTCATGTGATTCTAGAACTATTTCTTCACCTTCCCTTCTAGTTCTTCTAGCTTTTTTAGTAGCTCCAGCTCGGCCTCAAGGTATTTGATCCGCGCTTCTGCCTTCTCTAACTGCTTTTCTGCAGATACGTCTTTAGTAGAAGGTCGACCGGTACTAGCTTTTCCGCGGCGCTCCTCCTGAAAACCCAATTCTCCATGAGTGTTAAATATTTTTCTCCAACGAGCTACTGATAATTGAATCTTATTGGTTCCAATAACCTCAAGGTCAAATCCATTTTCAGTAAAGATTTGAACAGGCCCTTTTCCAGCCAAATTTTCTTTTACTGCACGAACTTTGAAGTCATAAGTGTATTGGATTGTACGATCAGACACAGAGGTCACATTAGGATTTGACTCAATTTGTCTTACTTGATGTTCATTGAATATAATTTTGCTCATCTGAAAAGCTCCCGTCCATAATAGATATCTTCAAGTATAACGGGTCTATGAATAGAAAAAACCCCGGATAGGGTCACTTTTTTTAAAGTGTCCATTATTCGGGGTTCAGTTCAGTTATCACTTTCCTCTTCCTCTTCGTTTTTTAACAGACCAGAATGTCTAATACTTTTCTCATAGTCCACACTCAGTTAATTACACGTATCAATTACAATTCTAAATATTCTTCTAGCGTTTGTTTGTGCATATACATATCTGTTGCTGCCTCAACACCGACATAGCGGTAATGCCAAGACTCATGCATATAGCCTGTAATTTCTTCTTTACCTAAGGGATAACGTAAGGTAAAGCCATAGAAATGTGCATTTTGTGCAACCCACACCCCAGCGGGCGTTTCACCAAACGATACAGAAGCCCAGTGTTGTTCAAAGTTTTTCTCTCCGATATCGAATGCTAACCCGGTTTGATGCTCAGAATAACCAGGGCGTGCGCTATATTGGTCTGCAATTTGTTGTCCATCTTTTTCAACATACTGATTATATAAAACTTCTTGTCGCTCAAATGAACGAAATGTACTAAATGCCATAAGATCAAAGCCATCAAGTTTTGCAGCTGCAGCCATTTGATTGAATCCTGCACGGGCATTTGGATCCTCGCCTATATTATAGTCTGTTGGTAAAGGATATCTTTTATTAACTACTAAAAATCCATCAATAATCGTGGCAGATGTCGGGTGTTTTTGATTTGGAATATACATATTATTTGCTGGTTTCTCTACTGGCGGTGATGGGCTTTCTTTTGGCTCATCAGGAGATTCATCCGGCGTTTCAATTTCCTTTGGTTTCTCATTTGGAACAGGATTTTGATCTTCTTCATCCGTAGTTTCACCTGTTGATTTATCTTGCGTATCAGAAATAATTTGCGTTGGTTCATCTGCCTGTGTTGCTATATTTAGTGCAGATAAGCTTTTATCAAGATCCCAGTTGTGTAATCCTATCCAAGTCACAGGTACAATGATGAGAATACTAGCAATTATTATGCTGACCACGATTGGCCATTTTTTTTTGTCAGTTTTATTGAATCGTAATTTACGAGATTGCATGAGTTGCCTTCTTTCATTTAACGTACTCTCATTTTACCATTAGTTTGTTATAAGATGACACTGATCCTTATTTTTCGCTATAATAAGTTAGACATTCGCTATAGATTCGAGGTTCAATAATGATAAATTCTCAAAAATGGTTATCTATAAACTTCTTCGCGTTCTTCTTTACATGGGGCGTTTTTCTTCCTTACTGGACTGGATGGTTAACAACTGAAAAAGGTCTCTCCGTTTTTCAGGCAAGCATCATTATGGGTTCAGGAATGCTAGCACGCGCTTTTTCAACATTTGTGTTATTTCCCGCCGCCACTAAACTGTTTGCTATTCGAAAGGTTTTGATATGGACAGCATTGTTGGCCTTCCTTATTATGGCTTTATACATTATAGCTGACTCATTTATTCCCTTACTCGCCATTACCATTGTATTTAGTATTGTCTATCCAGTTTTACTACCTGCCATGGAGAGTAGCGCTTCAGTATTAATGAAATCAGATCGTATTCATTATGGAAAAAGCCGATCTTTCGGATCTGCTGGTTTTACGTTTGGTTTACTATTAATCGGAGCAGCAACAGCCATATGGAGTGAAAAAGCAATCTTATGGATAATGTTAGTTGGACTGGCTTTAATGTGGTATTTATATACTCGTCCTTCTCCAGCAATTCTAATGATACAACCAGAACAGACTAAAAAGAGTCAAAAAAAATCAGATCTTAAACGTTTACTATCTTCTAAACCATTTGTAATTGTACTCATATTAGCCATTCTACTTCAAGGGGCTCATGCTTCTTATTATAATTTTGGGTATATTTATTTGCAGGATCTTGGTGTGAATAGTTTATATATTGGATTTATATTAAATGTAGCTATTATGTTGGAGATTTTATTCTTCGCACGTGCTGATTTACTTTTCTCGAAAACAAAAGTATCAACTATGTTTTTAATTGCAGGAACTGGTTCTACTTTGCGATGGATTCTAATTTTTCTATTTCCAACGATTTGGATTTTTGTATTAACACAATTGTTACACGCTGTTTCATTCGGCGTCGCCCATTATGCTTTTATTCAATTTATCTCTAAACGTTTATCTCATAATGAAATACCTGCAGCTCAAGGTATGTATGCAGCTTTTGCGATGAGTTTAAGTACAGCAGTTCTAACTTTTGCTGGTGGTTATTTGTACGAGATTAGTCCTGGCCTTGCTTTTCTTGGTATGAGCTTATTTTCATTTCCAGCTATAGTTCTTGTATTACTGACTAGAAAAAAATTCTCCTACTAAAGTTCTATTTTAAATATTACGGTCATAAACAATGATTTTGTCTCGAATAAATAGATAGATAGCTGAATATGAATGAAAGAAAATAACAATACATACTTCTTTCTTATCATTTAGGAAAATCGAGACAGGAGTGTACCTAAATGTCACGAATCTCTAAATTTGACGTCCTTTTATTAATGCAACAATTAGATGAAATTTTAGAAAATCGTAAAAAAGATAGAACGAATGAAAATAATAAAAAAACAAGTAACCGTTAATGGTTACTTGTTTTTTATTTTATATTGCGAAAGTTCCTCTTTCACTTCAAAGGTGGTGGTTAGTTCAATTTATAACACCACATGCAATTCGATCTCCTGAATTTCCAGAAGGATCAGTTACGTAATCGTCTGCATTTTCATGAATAATTATTGAACTTCCATCCTTATCAAGTAAGGAATTTGGCTTTCCTTTTTCAAGAGTTACATTCGGAGTTGTAATTTCTAAGTCTACTTCTCCATCTTTTTTCACTTTCAAGTTTGGAAGGTCGCCGCCGTGATAACCTTTAGGATTATAAAAGCCATGTTGCTTTTTAGTGGGATTGAAATGACCACCTGCTGTTTTAAAATCAGGATGTTCGCATTTCCCTACTTCATGGAAATGAATCGCTTTTTCGCCCGGTTCTAATCCTTTTAGTTGCAATAAAATTCTCACTCCTGTATCTGTTTCTGTTAATTCTGCTATTCCTATTCCCTTACCAGTAGAATCCACAATTGTCGTTTCAAGCGAATATTCAACTTGACCACTAACTGGAAATAACTCTTTTTGTTGACTACAGCCTGTTACCATTAATATGACACACACTATCATCATCCATTTCTTCACAAAAAAAACCTCCATGAAAATGATTTCTCATTAACATGATGGCTTAAATTTGGTCATTTATACCTTAAACAATAATTACCAAAAGAACGACAATAAACATGGCTGCAAAGAAAATAGACATCCATTTCATCCATTTAGATTCACGTTCATATCCCTTTTCTTTAAAGCTAATCGCTCGAAAGCCATTAGTTAAAGCAAATAACGCGGTCATAAACAACACAGCAATATATAAATCTCCTTTAATAATAAAGATCAATGCTGCTATACTTACGGATGCTATTAGTAGTCCAGCAATCCACTTTCGATTCATCTTTGTCGCTCCTTTTAAAAAAGTCGGTGCTAAAAACGCACCGACTTTCTGTTATTTTTTTTCTGTTGTTTTTTCTGTTGTTTCTTCTATTGATGTTTCTCCAGTACCTTCTAATGCTATTTCTGGATGATTGGAATAAAACTTACGTCCTAGGTAAGTTTGGAATATCAATAACAAACCACCAATTGTCCAGTAAAGTGGGAGAGCCGACATAGATGTAAACGAAACGAACATAATCATGATAGGGGAAATGTAAATAAACATTTTCATCTGTTGTTTTTGTTGCTCAGGTACGGTCCATAGAGAAACTTTCGCTTGTAAGAAATATACTGCCCCCGCGATAAGCGTCATTATTACATCCGGAGACCCAAGACTATACCACAAAAATTGATGACTTTTCACATCTGGTGAATATAATATCGCAAAATAAAGACCCATAATGATTGGCATTTGAATAACCATTGGTAAACAACCCATGTTTAAAGGATTGACATTATGTTTACGGTAGAGCCCCATCATTTCTTTTTGCAATATCGTTTGCTCTTCTTTATCTTTGGATGCTTTTATTTTCTTTTGAATTTCATCCATTTCAGGCTTCATTGAGTCCATTTTGAGCTTCATGCCTTGTTGCGTTTTATAGTTACGAAGCATTAAAGGCATTAACACAACTCGGATCAAAACCGTAATTGCGATAATGGCTAAGCCGAAACTTCCATTAAATAAATCCCCAAAAAAAGTAAGTAAAAAATCGAAAGGTTTTACAAGAATATTGTAGAAATAACCTTCCTTATTTTCAACACCCGAACATCCACTTAGCACAACAGCAGCCATAACTAGCATTAACATTAATCCGATTTTCTTCTTCATTAAATTCACCTTCATCTTTTAAACTATAGAAATGTATTTCTTAACTACCTACTACTTTTCAATTCGATAAAAATATTTCTACTATAAACTTTATACTTTTTTAAGTCCATAGAAAAGTATACCTTATATACCTACTACTTTTCAAATCCATAAAAAAAGAGCCATAATATACGACTCTTTTAAACTGTTGTAGATAGTCCAAAACGAAAATATTTATGTTCCTTTTGATCACGAAATTGTTTAGGCGTAACTTCCGTATACTTCTTAAATATACGGGTGAAATAGCTCTGATTACAGAAATGATATTGTTTTGAAATGGCTAAAATGCTTTTATTTGTGTGACGTAAGTAGTATTGTGATTCTTCTACACGTCTGACATTTAAATATTCAACAAGTGTAATACCTACATGTTCACGGAAAATTCGTGATAAATGGCTCGTACTGACTTGAAAATACTTTGCAATTTCTTCTACTGAAAGTTCAGTTTCCACTTCGTCATTAATATATAAAATTACTTTATTTACAGTTCGATGACTAAATGTTGGTTGTTTTCTTTCAGAAATAACCGAGACAAAGAAATCGATTAAATCATCTGCAAATTGTAAAAAAGAGGCATCATTTAAGTGATTATCAACCATATCAATACAAGCAGTATTAAAAGCAAATGTTTTTTTAAATGGTACTTGATTTTCATACAATTTTCTTGCCATGATGGATGACAAAATAATAAAGTAGTGTTTTACTGCGCGAATTGTTCGCTTCCCTGCTCTTAATGAAATTTGTTCTATAAGAAGCTGTAGTGTTTTCTTTGCTTGATCCTTTTCTACCTGTTGAATTTGATATAAAAGTTTGTTTTCTAATTCAAAGAAATCTTCTAAGCCCTCCAACTGAGTGAATATTTCAATCTCAGTTATATACTTTTTGGATATAGAATCACTATCTAATAATTGATTTAGTTTCAAAAAACTCACCATCTTCCTTCAAACAAACCTATGCTTATTTTACCATATAAAAAATTCGGTTTTTGAAAACATCATGAACTTTTGTATCTTTTATTAAGAAAAGTACTTGATTGTCTTATCCAATTGGTATTAGCACTTCAATATGCCTTTTTAATATCTGGACTAAAACAGGCGTACTACACCCATCATCACCATCTATATTGCAAGTCATATCAGGTGTTGTTTTAATGCTGACTTTTTCTGTTTTAATCACAACAACATCAGGATCTTCTTCAAGCTTCCCTCGCAGCATCGCCAAAGACATACGCATAAAAGCAGGTATACCAGCACTTTTCACAATAAAGACATGTAGGAAACCATCATCCGTTTTTGCATCAGGAGCCAGTTTTTCAAATCCTCCTACCGAGTTCGTCAATGCCACTAATACAAGCACAGATTTACCTTCCCATTTACCTCGGTCATGCTCAATGAGAATTTCTGTTTCATCATTTGAAGTTAAAGCTTTAACTCCTTCTATTACATATGCCAAAGTACCTAGTTTCGTTTTTTGTTCAACAGACACTTGAGAAACATTTTCTGCTAATTGTCCAACTGCTAAAATATTCATAAAGTATTGTTTTTGAACTTTAGCAATATCAACAAAAACCGGTTTAGCTGTTTTAAGGGCTTCAATCGCTTTTGATGGTTCTAAAGAAATACCCAATGCTCGTGCGAAATCATTTACAGTACCAAGAGGAATAATTGAGAAAAGTGGTTTATGTTGTTGTTCCGCTAATCCATTAACTGCTTCATTAATGGTTCCGTCGCCACCCATCGCTATTACAAGGTGACATTTTTCTACGCATGCCTGACGGGCAAAACCTTTCGCATCTCCTTCTCCCTGAGTTTCTTTGACATCTACTTCATACCCCATCGTTTTTAATGTTTCAACTGTTTGGTCTTTAACAGATCCTGCTAACTCTTTACCTGATGATGGATTTAATATAAACATTGCTTTTTTCAATTGAAAACTCTCCCTCTGACTGAGTGGTTTATATGGTAAAATAGTGAAAAGTTATGATTGTGAAAACGTGAGGTGGAATATTTTGGACACAAATTCAATTAACGAAATTATGAAAGTAATTCATGAGTTTTTCCCTGAACAAGCATCTATTGCTATTTCTAATACTACTGAATTTGTTTATTACCAACCGAGTAAAAAAATTGATTTAAAAATACTACCTGGTGATCCAGTTAAAGAAGGTACCGCCACACATAAAGCACTTCTTTACGGCCAAAAGGTTAACGAGTTTATTAATTCTGAAATTTTTGGTGTTTCATACTACGGGATGAGTATTCCGATTATTGAAGAAGGGGAAACTAAAGGTGCAGTGACAGCCATTTTCCCACAACAACCATCGCCTTTTTTAAGTAAATATATGACAATAAAAACAGATGAGAATTGGTATCCTGTTAAACATAATCAAGTTCTCTTTTTAGAGACTCAACTACGAAAAACATTTGTCAAAACTGAAGTTCGTGAGGGGTTCCATCGATTAAATTTAAGTGAGTTGGAATTATTTTTATCATCGGAATCATTTATAAGATGTCATCGTTCCTATATCGTCAACATTGCTTTTATTAAAGAAATTCAACCTGATTCCCATTCTACTTTTTTATTAGAAATGACAGATGGAACTAGAATTCCTGTCAGTCAACGTTATGCTAGTTACTTTAGACGCGCATTAGGGTTTTAAGTTGCTTTCTTTACTTATTAGATGAGGTTTTAAAATTTTTTTATCCTTAACAACTTTAATTTTCTCTTATCCCGAAAAAAGGTTGCACTCACTTTGAGTGCAACCTTTTTATGTGCAGTGATTTCTATTTAAATACCGGTGTATCTTTGAGATCTTTTGAATCTGTTTCTTCCATCTGATCTTGAACTTCTTCGTTATAATATTGAACGCTCGTCATAGCGCCTTCATCTACCATGTTATTGTCATCAATATCATGGGGATCTGAATGCCCAGTTTTAGTCATATCCATTTTATTTTTTTGTGAATCTATATAAGAATTCACTTTTATTTTTGTGTTATTAAATGCAACCATAGCCTTGTCACGATTTTCTTGTTTACTAAAATATGCATAAGTACCTGCTGCCAATCCAGCTAATAGTAATGAACGATTATTTCCTTTTGCCATTTTCATCATTCCTCCAAATAGTCATATTCTTTACCTAATTTATAAATACCCTCTATTTCCATTTTTAATCCTAATTTTTATTACAAAATGATTACAAATTAACTGCTTTTTTTAGCATATCAACATGAGGAATTCCATCTTCATCATACTCGTCAGATATCGCCTCAAAACCAAATGAGCCATAAAAGTGTTTAAGGTGAGCCTGTGCTTGTAATTGAATATCTGCGATTGGCCACTGTTCATGAATAAATGAGATTGCTTGTTCCATTAATTGTTTAGCAAGACCCCTTCCCCTTGATTTTTTGTCCACTATTACTCGTCCTATAGAAACGCAGTTATATTTTACCCCAGAAGGTAAGACTCGTGCGTAGGCAAGCAATTCATCATTTTCGATATAGGAGAAGTGATAAGAATCCATATCGTAACCATCTAACTCGGGATATGGACACGATTGTTCAACTATAAAAACATTTACCCGAAGTTGTAAGTATGTATAAAGTTCAGTAGTTGTTAACTCTTGAAAAGATTTGATTCTCCACAAATTTATCACTCCTTTTATGGATATTATTCCACATGTCTAGCATACTAGCGAAATATTTGGTATGATGACGGAAAGAATTTTGAGGTGAGCCGATTTGATACGAGCGATGAAACAAGACGATATTGCTGCGGTACAGCAAATCGCTAAACTAAGCTGGCATGATACTTATGAAGGTATTATTCCAATTGAGGTTCAAGTTTTATTTATTGAGCGCACTTATTCGAAGGCAATGATGATGAAACGTTTAGAAAAAACGTCCATGTATGTTGCTATTCATAATGATGAAATTGTTGGTTTCGCTAATTTTACTCGCATTGATAATGATGGGGACGTTGAACTTACAGCTATTTACCTCTTGCCATCTCATCAACACTTAGGATATGGCAAGCAATTATTAACTGAAGGATTGAATAATATTCAAGATGCTCAACAATTATTGGTTTACGTCGAAAGTGACAACCAAAAAGGTCGTGCGTTTTATGAACGTAATAATTTCATATGTATGGAAGAATTCGATGAATTTTTTGAAGGTCATCCGCTATCTACATCTAAATATGTATATAATTTAAAAACGCCGGTAAACACTTAAGTGTTTACCGGCGTTTTTATTATAGTGGTCTCATCGCTTGATTGTCATTGTTGTAGAATGGATCATCTTCACGACGATCTGGTGTTTTGCGAACGAAACACATGATTGCAGCGATATAAAATAGTATTGGAGCTAATAAAATAATTCCCGATAGCATACCTGAGAAGATAAATAAGATCCCTGCTACCTTAGGACTCTTAGTTACTTTCACTACGCCAATAATACTTAAAATTACACTAATTAATAAAGTCACAACTAATATCCAACCTACAACTCCTATTACATCTATCACAACATCCATAGTATCATTCATCATTGTGATATCTTCAGCAGTCATTGTTGAATCTGTCATTTCCATATTTTGTTCAAAGTACGTTTTTAGTTCAACCTTATCTGCTGTCGATGCTCCCCAAACAGCTAGTGTGACGAAAACTAAGAAGATTGCATTTAAAATTATACCTATAATTCCTAAAGCCTTTTCACCTGTTCTACTCAATTCCTTCACCTCACCTTTTAATCTACTAGTTTAGTACGAATCATTCACCTAAATGGTTTCATATTTTTAACATTCCCTTCATAAACTATGAGTAAACTTGTTTAAAAAAAGTTGCTATGGGTATTTAACAAGTAATAGCAAATTAAAGGGAGCGGATGAAAACATGGAAAAGAAAAAAGTAATATTTAGTCAATCAGATTTTATGTATACTGTTTTGGGCGCTTCAGTTCTAACGGGAATTTTAGTTGTCTTTACTCAAATTTAAGGATTAAAAATAAAACATAAAAGGCAAACCACTAATTGAATTAGTGGTTTGCCTTTTACTTATGCTTTAAGATCTTCATATTCATCAGATTGATTAAATGCAGACACTACATACGAACAAACTGCTTCCATTTTATAGCCTTTTTCACGAGCAAATTCAGCTGTATGATCAAGTAACTTCTTGGCATTCCCTTGACCTCGAAGAGTTGGAGATATAAATGTATGATCCATCACCATTACATCACCCATCAATGTCCATGTAATTTCCCCTAAATTTTGACCATCTTTTCCATACACAAATGCATACGCATCATGACCTAATTCTTTATACTGAAACTCCATAAACTTCCACTCCTTTTTGTAAGTGTAGCATAATTTAATCTTTAAACGTTAACGGGCGGAGAGAAGCTTCAATTTGTTCACGGCGGGATTCTAAAAATGGCGGCAAAGCAAGTGTTTCTCCTAATGTATCCACGGATTCATCTGTCGCAAATCCTGGTTCATCCGTTGCTAGTTCAAACAAAATTCCATTTGGTTCCCTGAAATAAATTGATTTAAAGTAATAGCGATCGATTTTACCAGAAGTCATAAATCCTCTTGAACGTAATAATTCTTCCCATTTATCATAGTCCTCAAACGTTTTCACTCTAAATGCTACGTGATGAACACTTCCACGACCTGGTCGTTCCAAAGCTAAATCAGGTCGTTCTTCAATATGCACTTCTGATGCTGGACCACCTTTGCCTGTAGAATATACAGTGATGTCAGGCATTGCTGTCATAAGGGAAGGATATGAACCGACTTTTTTGAAGCCCAATACTTCAGTAAGAACTAGTTGCGTTTGTTCTGCTTTACGCACGGTTAACGTGACATGACCTAAACCAACCACTGTAAATTCTTCTGGAACACCAGATTTTGTCCAAGGTATACCATATAGAACACCTTTGCCATCATCAACTTCTAGCATAAGACGAGATCCTTCAAAGTCTTCAAAATACATCGTTTTTCTACCGAAACGATCAATTACATCTTCAAATTGAACTTGATGTTGTGTAAAGCGTTCTTTCCAATAGGTTAAAGCAGCTTCACTTTTCACACGAAAAGCCGTATTACTGATACTTGAAGCTCCGGGTACTGTCTTCGCAGCATGTGGGATATCAAAATATGTTATATCCGTTCCAGGGGTACCTACTGCATCCCCATAAAATAAGTGATACGAAGATGTATTATCTTGGTTCACACTTTTTTTAACGAGTCGCATTCCTAAAATACGAGTGAAGAAATCGAAGTTTTTTTCCGCGTTTGCCGTAATGGCAGATACATGATGAATCCCTGCTAATTCCATTAAAATTCCTCCTACAAAAAAACATCTTGAATTCGAGATGTTTTTTTAAATTTTATCATGTGTGTATATAATGTGCAATTCATGTGATTTCATTTACATTACATCTGACAGAAATGCAGTGCACTGTAAACAACAGTCGGTTGCAGATCGCTTTGAACGGAAACACTACAGATGTGAGCTACAAAGTGTATACCCTAAATAGGTTCCACATCACTATGGATAAATAGTTTGGATTTTGAATATCGACAATACGTGCTGTGACTTACGATAAATTGATAACGTTATAAAGTTTCACATAATAACCGGTTAGTAAATTCCCGAAATTTAACTATTACAACGTGGATCACAATTTTTACAACGTGAAGGCCTATATTTACAACATTACCTTCCATATTTACAACGTCACCCCCAATAATTACAACTGAGTTATCGCTCGATACTAAAACCTAATCTTTTGATGATGCGAAGCACGTTATGGTGTGGCAAACACTTAAATAAAGTAAAAAGTTGCCGAAATTGATTCATCGGCACCCTATTTTCTAAATGGAAAGTGTCTATTCTCTCATAGACCAAAGTTAATAACTATGCCAGTTAAAGTATTCGTCTAGCGAAGGATGCACATTGCCTATAGAAAAAAGAGAAGTGCAAGGTGACAAAAGTCACCATGCACTTCTCTTTAGTTGTGCTTTACAAAGCAATCCGTAACCTCCATGAGAGGAGGTTTTAGTTAAACATAGAACGTATTGAATCAATTAGGTTGTTAAAAAAGTTTTTAACACTTTGCCAAAAACCTTCATTATCAACGATATTACCGATTTTATCTTCAATCGTTTTACTTAAATCATTTAATTGATCTGACCACTTACTAAAATCAATGTCCAGTTTACGAATGCGATCCATTAAATCAATTAATAATTGACGATCTTCTGGGCTTAACTCAATTTGTAGCTTCGTTAGTTGGTCTTGTACAATTTTTTCAACGTCTTCTTTAGTTGCTGGGTTTAATTCAGCAATATCTTTTTTAATCTCTGTTAAAAGTTCACTTACTTTGGCTTCGTCAATTCCTGACTTGTCCGCTAGAATAGTTGCCACTGAAAGTTCTTCATTCGCTACATCTGTGCGTTCCTTGTCGAGTGTTTCTCCACTAACTTCATAGGCTTTATAAATCCCTACTAAAGCAGAATGACCTGTTACTTTTTTGGGAGCCGCGACTTCAACTATAGCATCTTCAATTCCAGCTGTTAACATTGCATTTTCGTACATCTCAGCTGTTACTTGTGTGATGTTATCTTCAGTCACAATGTCGATTACTAACCCTTTACCGGCATCTTGACGCGTAATTTTAGCAGATGAGAACATGCGAGCTGATGAATCTCCATCTTTAATGTAGTTCACTAAATCTTCGCCTGTCACTGAAATTTCTTCTACTTCAGACTCATTTTTTACATCTAGGCTATCTTTAACACTTTGTTTTTCTGTTTCTGTTAAGTCTGCTCCATATACCACAATCGGTAATCCGAATTTTTCATTTATCCCGTCATCAGACGATGAGCCAGTGCTTCCTAGAGCTACTGAAGGCATAAGCAATGAAGCTACAAGTAAAATTGAAGCAAAACGTACAATATTCTTTTTCATAGAAAATTCTCCTCTCAAAACAACTTTTCTTTCATTTTGGACAAGCAAATTTTTTTCGGAAAAATGCTAGTCTCTTGATAATACGAAGAAAAGGTACAAAAAGTTTCGGTGAGCCTTTAATCTCCCCAATCTTCTTGTACCAGTTTTAAAAGCTAAATGTCAGACTTGACTATAGTCCAACCATCTTTTTGTTCGATTTTTCTTTCTTTCATTAGTTTTCCTAAAGCACGTTTAAATGAGGCTTTACTCAATTTAAACATCTCGAAAATTTCGTCTGGAGATGATTTGTCTGTAAATGGCATTTTACCGCCTACATCTTGTAAATAGCGATATAAAGTTTCCGCATCGTCCATTAATCTTTCTTGTTTACGCGGTAACATTGAGCCATTTAATGACCCATCTTCTTTTATGCCAATTACCCGAACTTCTACTTCTTCACCTAAACGAGGCTCAGCCATTTGTTCAGTGTGGTGAACAAATATTCTGTATCCTTCAGGTACGGTAATTAAAAATGATCCAACTGGCAGTAAACGATACGCTCTAGCTTTTAAGTTTTCATTGGATACTGTTGTAGGAGCCTCAATAAACGTCTCTATAACTTTTTCTTCTGTTATTAAACGACCATATAAATCGCCTAGATAATCTGTTCTTAAAGTCATATATAGATGATCACCAGTAGTTGGCCAAAGTTGGGTAATTACTGGCAAATCAAAACTTTTTACAAGAACTTCACGTGAGCTACCGATATCTACATATGAACCTACACGTTCTTCAGTTTTAATGACTCTCGCCCAACCATACACACCTTTTGTAATTTGTGGTAATGAGGACGTTGCACTTAAGTTGCCTCGACGGTCTTTAAATAAAAACACTTTAATTGTATCGCCTATCTGAACTTCTTCTGGTGCTTCAGACTCGTTAATCGATACTTCAATTTCTCCGTTGGATAATATCCATTTAGAAGATTCTTGAGACTTTACTTGCAAGTCAACAATTTCTCCTGATAATAATTCACTCATACTGGACACTCCTTTCGCATTTTCATTCATCTTTTTTACTGCTCTTTGAGTTTTTCTAACTTCATAAGAAAATCAGGATCCGCTTCCATCACTTGAATTAAGTCTCCAATTCGCTCAATGGAATTCCAACTTAAGTGATGCTCAATTCCTTCTACATCTTTATATATTTTGTCTTCCTGCACGCCAATTAAACGTAGAAATTGTTCCAACAAATCATGACGCTGAACTAAACGCTTCCCTAATTTCAAACCTTTTGATGTTAACATTAGCCCTCGGTATCGCTCATATATCAAGTATCCGTCTTTGTCTAGTTTTTGAACCATTTTTGTTACAGAAGATGGAAGTACTGAAAGAGATTCAGCGATATCCGAAACACGTGCATATCCTTTTTGTTCAATTAAAATATATATTTGTTCGATATGATCTTCCATACTAGGTGTCGGCATTCACTCTGTCCTCTCTTCCCATAGCTTATATAAGTGTACTATAGTCGCTTACTGTTCTCAAATGTATGGGAATGAACTGCTCTATTTTATTGGATTTTTATCTAACTAGTTTATCTTAAGTATTATGGGGTAAATTATTATTAGCAACGCTTTAAGAAGAGAGGATGAATTTATATGGGCAGAATTTTATGGATGATTATCGTTGTATTAATCGTTATTTGGGTACTCGGACTTGTACTTAAAATTGGCGGAGGTTTAATTCACTTAATATTATTGATTGCAGGTATAGTATTAATCGTACAATTAATATCAGGTAAACGAAAACTGTAACATAAAAGGGATGTCCGCTAATTTGGACATCCCTTTTATTATTTTATTTTCGCGTAAATGCACGTATCACGAACATATTTTCCATCTGATGAAAGCGAATCTTGTTTTAGTATTCCTTCTAATGTGAATTTTAATCTTTCAGCCACCGCTCGACTTCTTACATTGTCTGTCTCACAACGGATTTCTACTCTTCTCGCACCAAGTTCCTCAAATGCAAACTCAGTTAAACGTTCGGCCGCTTCGGTCATATAGCCTTTTCCTTCGAAACGACTGTCTAACCAGTAGCCAATCTCAACTTTTGGAATATCCCAATTAATACGATGAAAGCCGCTTGACCCAATAAACTCACCCGTTTCTTTTAAAAACAAATGAAGTCGTAGATCTTTTCTTGTTATGAAATCCGCGGCTGCTTGTCTTAAGTTTTCAGTCGTAACTTCGATTTTCTCATTTTTTTGAGCCCATGGCATCCATGGTTTTAATGCTTTATGCGAAATTTTAATGCTTTCCCAAACGACTGGAGCATCTTCTACTTTTGGTGCACGAATTAATAACCGCTCAGATTCAAATGAATCCGGGAATGTGCGCATTGAAATATGAACTTTTGTTTGTGCTTGTTCCGTCCCCTGTTGATCCTCCCACAAGACAGGCGTTGTTGTGCCTTCTATAAAATCTTCTCTTGTAATACCATACGTGATGGCATCGTAATAAGAACTTTCTTTTGGTGAAAACCAGGCTTTACGCAAATGTCCTTCTTTTACAAATCCTGCTCGTTCAAATGTTTTTCGCATCGCAAAGTTATCTTGACGTGTATGACCTTCTACACGAATTTTCTTTTCAGCTAGATTAAATACGTACTCAGCTACTTTTTTAAGTGCAGCTGGTCCATAACCATGGCCGCGGTGACTTTCTGCGATACGTAAGTCAAAGACAGGAATTTCATCTTGTAAATCAAACACTTTAACAATTCCTACTTTTTGTTGTTCTTCATTTTCGACCCAAAAGGTTTTGACTTCGTCTGATTCATAGCCGCCTTCTTCAATTGCTTTTTCGATAATTTCCCTCGCAGGATTCGAATTACCATGATATGGCCATGTGTTCGTAGTCATAAAATGTATTAATTGTTCTTGCTCTTCCATTGTCCACTCTGTTAATCGCATAATTCCCCCCGAACTGCGTTATTTTTGAATGCGCAGTAACCTCATTGAGTTCAAAACAACAAGTAACGTCGCACCCATATCTGCAAATATTGCAATCCAAAGAGTTAACCATCCAGGAATGATCAGCAGCAACGCTATTATTTTTAAGCCTAAAGCAAACATAATGTTTTCTTTAATAATACGCAATGCTTTTCGACTTAATTGAATGGTGTAAGGAAGTTTTTCTAAATCATCAGCCATTAAAGCAACATCTGCCGTTTCAAGTGCTGCATCAGTTCCAGCTCCACCCATTGCGATACCAACCGTTGCGGCAGCAAGTGCTGGAGCGTCATTCATGCCATCTCCAACCATAGCCACACGCCCGAATTCACTACGTAATTCTTTTACCGCATGTAGTTTTTCATCTGGCATTAATCCTGCTCTGACGTCCGTCAAATTCAACATTTGAGCTATCGCGGCAGCTGTTATTGGATGATCTCCGGTTAACATAACCATATGCTTAATCCCAAGTTCTCTTAATTTCTTTATAATGGTTGGACTGGTTTCTCTTATCGCATCTGCTACAGCTAAATGACCAGCATATTGATGATTGAAAAGAACGACCATCACCGATTTCCCTTGTTGTTGAAGCATTTCTACGTCTGCCTTTACATCAACTGTAATTGTCGTAGATTCTTCTGCCCATTTCAAACTACCAATAGCGACTTCTATTCCATCAACTGTGGCATTCACACCTTTACCAGTAACTGAATGGAAATTTTCAACTGGTGAGTGCTCTATATTTTGAACTGACGCATATGTCACGATCGCTCGTGCTATTGGGTGACCTGAATACGCTTCGACTGACGCCACTTTTTGAATGACTTCCCTTTCTGTAAAAGAAGCTTCTATTGATAAGTTGGTTACTTCTGGAAAACCTTTTGTTAAGGTGCCTGTTTTATCAAAAGCAATGGCTTGCAAGCGACCCATTTCTTCTAAATGAATGCCTCCTTTGATTAAGACACCTTGTTTCGCCGCATTACCTATTGCTGTAACAATAGCTACCGGTGTTGAAACAACGAGCGCACAAGGACAACCAACTACTAATACAGCAAGACCTTGATATATCCAAACTTGCCAATCACCTGTATATAAAGGAGGGATAACTGCAACAAGTAACGCAATTAAAATAATAATTGGAGTGTAATACTTGGCAAATTGATCAACAAATTTTTGCGATGGTGCTTTTTCACCCTGTGCTTCTTCTACTAAATGAATGATTTTCGCAATGGTTGTATCTTCGACTCGTTTCGTTACACGAACTTCGAGAGCCCCTTCTTCGTTTAAAGTTCCTGCAAACACTTCGTCTCCACTTGCTTTTGCTACAGGCATTGATTCCCCTGTAATGGGCGCTTGATTAATGAAAGAATGACCAGACAATACTTCCCCGTCCATCGCAATTTTTTGTCCTGGTTTTACAACAAGCGTATCGCCAATCATTATATCTTTCGTTGCTAGCTCGAGCATTTCACCATTTCTACGAATAATCGCATGTGCGGGGGCAATATCCATAAGTTGACGAATGGATTGACGTGCTTTGGTCATTGAGTAAGCCTCAAGTGCTTCACTCACTGCGAATAAAAATACCACCACAGCACCTTCACGCCATTCCCCAATGATGGCAGCACCAATGATGGCGATGGTCATGAGTGTTTTCATATCAAAATAGAAGCGAGACAAGTTTTTTAACCCGCTCCAAAACATTTCATAGCCACCAATGGCCATGGATAAGGCAAAAAAGACTATTGCATATGAGTCTGCTTCAGTCGTTTGAAATGAAATAATTAAACCTATTACTAATAAAATTAAGGATAGAAACGTCAAGATATTTTCTTTTCGTTTATAAAAAGATTTGTATTCAATTGTTCGCTTTGAATTTATTGGCATAACTTTAATGCCATCAAATGCTCCTGCCTTTTCTAACTCTTTAACAGTTACAGGTCCGATAACACGTAATTTTGATGCGCCAAAATTAACGTTGACTTCGGTAACTTCTTGCAGGGATTGAATGTTCTTTTCAAACTTCATAGCACAATTTGCACATGTTAAGTTTTCTAAACGGAATTCCTGTTGTTCATGTGCTTTCAATCTTTTCACCTTCTTTCGCATGTTCAAACGCTATTTTTACTAGCTGATTCACGTGATGATCGGCAAGGCGGTAATATACGAGTTTGCCTCTTTTTTCTGACTTAGCTAAATCGATATCTTTTAAATAGCGTAAATGATGAGAAGCTGTTGCGGTTGAAGATTGTATAATCGCTGCTACATCGCACACACATAATTCATTTTGAAGTGTTAATGCATATGAAATTTTCAATCTTGTTTCATCTGCTAAGGCCTTAAAAATTAAGGATATTCCCTTTAAATCTGGCAAGTTTTGTTGAACGTATTTTACATTTTCTTCATGAACGCATACTACTTCGCATGTTTCTGGTTTCATCATATCATCCCTCATTCAAACGTCCATTTGATTATTGATTTCAGTATATGCTCGATAAGTTTGAATAGCAAGGACATTCATGTCTCTATTTACATGTGAAGAAGTGAAACAACATCTCTATTATCAGCTTCTGTGCCTTTATTATTTCAATATTTCAGATAAAAAAAGGACTTTCAGTAGACATTAGAGAATATATATAAATTATATAAGCCATTTCTTTTGCTTCATTTCGAGAACTTTCAATAGCAAATTTGAATGGTAAAAGATTACTCTAAGGGTGGTATATATGTATAAACAAATTCTAGTCGCTGTGGATGGTTCTGTACATTCAAAGAGAGCAGCTTCTCACGCTGTTTTTTTAGCTAACTCAACTGAGGGTTCACATGTAACCCTACTTTATGTATTAGATTACGATAAGGCGCGATCTAATGACATTCATAACATGAGTAGTGAGGATTTACATATTGATCGCAAAAACAAAATCATGCCCATTAAAGAATTGTTCACATCCAAAGGTATCTCAACTGAAATTAAATTATTGCATGGTGAAGCAGGTCCAGTAATTGTAGAACATGCGAACCAAGAAAATTATGACGTTGTTGTGATTGGCAGTAGAGGTCTCAACACGCTACAAGAAATGGTGCTTGGTAGCGTCAGTCATAAAGTGGCAAAACGTGTAAACTCACCCGTATTATTAATAAAATAATTAAATGTAGACTGATCATTAATTGGTCAGTCTTTATTTTATCTCAGGAGCTGATGAAATTGAATAAAGGTACATTAAATTTAATTACAGATGTACCAGGTGTACAAGTAGGACATGTTACTTTAGATCAATGCATAAATGATCAAGACTCAATTTGCACAGGGGTTACAGCCATTTTGCCTCATGAAGGAAACCCCTTTCTGCAGAAAGTTCATGCTGCAAGCTTTGTGTTAAATGGCTTTGGGAAAACAGTTGGACTTATTCAACTTGAAGAATTGGGTTTGATGGAATCACCCATTATGCTCACAAATACATTTAGTGTTGGAGCCGTTTTAGAAGGAACTCTTTCATATATGTTGGAGCAGAATCCAACAATTGGGGACTCCACAAGTTCACTTAATCTTGTTGTCGGAGAGTGCAACGACAGTTATTTAAATTCAATGCGCCTTTTAGCCGTTCGACCTGAACATGCCGTTGAAGCATTACAAGCAGCAGCTCCAGGAAGTTTTCAACAAGGAGCTGTTGGTGCTGGTAAAGGCATGATTTGTTACGGAGTTAAAGGGGGGATTGGTAGTTCATCTCGAATTGCTGAACATGGAGATAATGCGTTTACTTTGGGTGTGCTAGTGTTGACGAACTTCGGTAGAGCCGGAGAATGTCAAATCTCCAATTGGGAGCAAGATAAAATAGATAAGCCCGATGGATCTGTCATCATCATCGTCGCAACTGATGCCCCTATCGATTCGCGTCAATTGAAAAGACTAGCAAAACGAGCGGCAATAGGACTCGGCCGAACCGGTACACACATACATAACGGCAGTGGGGATATCGTCATCGCTTTCTCAAATGCTAATACTGTGGCTCATGAATCTGACCATCCATTTGAAACACAGTCATTTTTACGAGATGATCACCCGTTAATGAATGAGTTATTCCAAGGTACTATTGAAGCAACGGAAGAAGCAGTTTATCAATCTATTCGTCTCTCACAAACAACAACTGGTCGTTTAGGCCGTGTGATTGAAAAAGGAGTATTTGTATAGAAAAAGATTCCCACTTCGTCAATAAATTTGACATAGTGGGAATCCTTTTTGATTGAATAATATATCGAGCAATTTACACATTACTTTTGATTTTCTACTAGACAAAACCGATATTCACCTTACAGGAATCAAATGAGAGATCCTAACCACCATCCAATACTTACGAAAACAAAACCGCCAAGGAGGGTGAACAATGCATAGCTAATTGCTTTTCGTTGCTTTCCTTTGATCCAATTCTCCACGAATTGAACAGCAAACGTTGAAAACGTTGTGAATGCACCTAAAAATCCAACTATCCAAAACATACTTAACCAGCTCGTTTCAATGGCTATTGGAAGTGAGAAACCCATTAAAAATGAACCCAACCAATTGATTACTACTATCCCTCTTGTTCCTTTAATTTTCAGCAAAATAATATAGCGAAATACTGCGCCTAAGCAACCGCCAATTGCAACTGCCAGGAGAGTCATTTTAAATATCCTCCTACCTTAAAACCAAGAGCTGCTGCAACAAAACAAAATATTGTCATACCTACCCCATAGACAAACGCTAAAATGATATTTTCTTGCATCAATTGAAGCCATTCAGCGGAAAATGTGGCAAAGGTGGTAAATGAGCCTAGGACTCCTGTTGTCCACAATAGCGACGCCGATTTCCCTGATGCAGCCGCACGTCCTGTTAACCACCCTAAAATGAAACTTCCTACACCATTCTCAATCCATAAAACAAATACGTTTGTAGTGGTTACCATGACGCTGTAGCGTAATAGTGCGCCCATCATTCCACCTGTGCCCACTAATAAAATGTTTTTCAATTTAACACACCCTAGTAATTACTCTGATGAAGATAATGTTAACGTATTGCCGTCTAAAATGTCACCATTCATTATCACAATGCGAATTTCAGATATTGTCTCACCAATGCGAGATAAGCGAATAAGCACAAAAAAACTAGTAGGCACCGACAACTCATTGTCATGCATGCCTACCAGCTTTATTTCAATAATTCTTCGGCTAATACTAATTTTACATTGGCTACTTGTTCTTTTGCAGTAAGAATATATAAAATATCTTTCTTTTGAAGCTTTGTTCCACCTGTAGGCATGACTAAATTACCTTTTCGAATAATAGCACTAATAAGCGTTTTTTCTGGCAGTCCAATCGTTTGGACGAGTTGTCCGGCAAACGGTGAAAACTCAGACACTTCAAATTCCAACATTTCTGCATTGGCACGATCCATTGATACAAGTTCCAATGTATGAATACGTTTTGGAACAGGTGGTCCATTCACTTTAAGTAATTTCGCGAAAAATGGAATGGTGGACCCTTGCAGTAAAGCTGAACTTAAGACGATAAAGAATACGATGTTGAAATACAGTGTACTATTGTCAATACCAGCTAACATCGGAAAGGTTGCAAGCACGATTGGAACAGCTCCACGTAATCCAGCCCATGAAATAAATAATTTCTCATTCCTGCTATAAGGAAAGAAAATGGTGGAGGCAAATACCGCAATTGGTCTTGCTATCACAATTAAGACAAATGACAGTACAAGCCCTTTCCAAATGATATCCCAATCCAACAAATCCCTTGGGTACACCAGCAGTCCTAAGATCACAAACATTGTAATTTGCATCAACCAGGCGAATCCTTCATGAAACCTGAAAATTGAGTGGCTATGTGTTAATTCTCGATTCCCTATAATCATGGCAGCAATATATACGGCCAGTAATCCGCTCCCACCTAATACAGCAGTTAGACTATAGATAAAAATGGCAAAGCCAGCAGATAGCACAGCATAAAGTCCACTCGCATCTAACTTAATTTTATTCATTGTTTTTGATGCGATATACCCTAGACCAAAACCGAACAACACCCCAAGTCCCATTTGCATAAAGAACTTACCTGCAAATGACCATGCGGAAATTTCTGGCATCAATATCCATTCAATAAATATAATGGTTAAAAACATTGCCATCGGATCATTCGTTCCAGATTCAGCTTCTAATGTTGATGTTAGTTTTTGTTTAATATTTTGACCAGATAGTACTGAAAAAACAGCTGCTGCATCTGTCGAACCAACAATAGAACCAAGGAGAAATGCTTCTAACCATCCAAGATCCAAGACTATGTATGCTGCAACCGCAACGATTGCTGTTGTTATTACCACACCAAGTGTTGCAAGGACGATTGAACCCCCTAGGACTGGACGAGCATGCTTCCACTGTGTTTGTAGTCCACCTTCAAATAAAATGATGATAAGGGCTAAAACACCCACCATTTGGGCAACTTTTGCATTAGAAAAATATATTAGTCCAGAAATATCACTACCTAAAATCATTCCTAAAAATATAAACAAAATAAGTGCTGGTACACCGGCTCTTGCAGAAATTTTCGTCATCAATACTCCACATAAAAGAAAAATACCCATTAATAATACAACAACATCTGTTGAGAACTGTTCCATTGGTCCCTCCTGTCTTTACACTAGTTGTCTCTATAGTTTAATAGTAATTGCCATTACATGCATGTAAAAAGCCTCAAACCCCAAAAGGATTTGAGACTTTTTTTATTCGTTTTCGCCAACAATTTTCACTTCAAGATCCAGGTTGACTCCGAATTTTTCTAGAACTTTATTGCGAACCATTTCAATTGTTTGAATATAGTCTGTAGCAGTTGCGTTATTTTTATTTACAATGAAACCAGCATGTTTCGTTGAAACTTCCGCACCTCCAAACCCCTTACCTTGCAGTTCACAGTCTTGAATTAATTTACCTGCAAAGTAACCAGGAGGTCGTTTAAATACACTACCTGCAGAGGGATATTCTAAAGGTTGTTTCGATTCACGTAGGTCCGTTAAATCTGCTACCTTTGAATCAATCGCCAATTGATTACCTAGTGCTAAATCAAATTCTGCGGACAACACATAATATCCTTTTTTCGTAATTACACTCATACGGTAGTCTAACTCAAGATCTTCTTTATACAAAACAAGTTTTACACCTTCTTGCGTCAAGACAGTCGCTCTGAAAATAATATCTTTAATCTCACCACCGTATGCTCCAGCATTCATTGCCATTGCACCACCAATAGAACCCGGAATACCACATGCAAATTCCAGCCCCGTTAAAGTTTCTTTCACAGCTTCTTTTGATGCATCAATGATGTCAGCACCACTTTGGGCATATACACGAGTACCGTTAATCTCAATTCGATTTAATTTAGACAAGTTCAAGACGATTCCCCGCACACCACCATCTCTGACCACCATATTAGAACCATTACCAAGTAACAACAATGGAATTTGTTTACGATGAGCATATGCCACAACAAAAATGGTTTCTTCTTCTGTCGATGGGGCTACAAATAAATCTGCCCGACCACCCATTTTCGTCATTGTGTGCAAGTTAAGAGGTTCATCTATTTTAACTGATTCATGTGAAATTTTTTCTGTTATATCGTCAAACCAACGATGTTTATTCATGAAAAGCCAAATCCTTTCGCTTAACTCTTTTCATTACATAGTATGCGTATTGACGACCTATTTGACAAGTGATTTTCAAGATAACCATACTTTTGACCATTGTTCAATGTTAGCAATTGCATCTTTTAGCCCTTTACCTTTTTCAGTTAATGAATATTCAACCTTCACAGGAACTTCTGCAAAAACATTACGTTCTACTAATCCTTCTTTTTCTAGTTCTTTTAATCGTTCAGATAGGAGGCGTCCACTCACTGGCAAGGAAGATACAATTTCGTTGAATCGCTGGGGTCCTTCTAATAACTGATATAGGATTAGACCGGTCCATCTTTTCCCGATAAGTTCCATAGCTTTTGATAACCGTGGACAAACTGTTGTTTCTTTCATAATTCTCACCTCTATTACTTTTAATTATAACTTAATTAAAAATCCATGTAAAACACATAGTAATTTAATTACTATTTTAAAGTAAGTTACGTATTATAACTTACTTTAAAATAGTACAATTTATGAAATATTTTTATTTTGAAATATGAGTATATTCAACCTACAAATATAATACCTTTAATTCAAGATATTTTAATTAAAACATATTGACATCGAGATATTTATTGCATATAGTAAAGCATAGAAATAAAAAACAATTTGGAGGAATTAATTATGAAAAAATGGAACGTAGATGCATCCCACTCAAGTATTGGATTTTCAGTAAAACATATGATGGTATCTAAAGTACGTGGAAGTTTCAGCGATTTCACTGCGGAGGTAGCAGCTACAGAAACAGATTTATCTAATGCCGAAATTGCATTTAACATTCAAGTGGCAAGTATTACTACCGGAAGCGTAGACCGTGACAATCACCTTCGTTCAGCTGATTTCTTTGATGTTGAAACATACCCAGAAATTAAATTCATTGCAAAAAATATTACAAAAAAAGATGATGAATATGAGATTGCAGGAGATTTAACAATAAAAGCCGTTACTAATCCAGTTGTATTCAATGCTGAATATGAAGGAAAAGGTACAAATCCATGGGGCCAAGAAGTAGTTGGTTTCAGCGCTGAAACTAAAATTAACCGTGAAGAATTTGGTTTAACTTGGAACCAAGCACTTGAAACTGGCGGCGTATTAGTAGGTAAAGACATTAAGATCACTATCGAACTAGAAGCTAACCCGGCTTAATAGCAAAATATCAAAAAGGAACTTCTCTATTAAAAGAGAAGTTCCTTTTTTTAATACTTCCAGGTGTTCTTTTGAAGTTCAATCGCAAGCTCCGCAACGATCGGCCGACTAATTAAATATCCTTGTATTTTTTGAGCACCCATATTTTTTAGTAATTCGAGTTGTTCGGATGTTTCTACACCTTCCATTACGGTAGACATCCCAAGGTTTTTTGCAATGTCTATAATTCCTTGTAAAATGACAAGTGATT
Source organism: Paenisporosarcina antarctica (assembly GCF_004367585.1). Lineage (GTDB taxonomy): Bacteria > Bacillota > Bacilli > Bacillales_A > Planococcaceae > Paenisporosarcina > Paenisporosarcina antarctica. The sequence continues at coordinate 377,032 of NZ_CP038015.1, read as the reverse complement.
TATTATCTTCTTGTTCCATTTCCATAATGAACATACGATCCACTTTAACTTGTTGAATAGGTAATAGTTTCAAAATAGACAGAGATGAATAACCAGTTCCAAAGTCATCAAGTGCCGTTTTTACGCCCAAATGGTTTAAATCACTTAGAATTTGAGTTGCCAACTCACTATTTTGTACAGCAACGGTTTCAGTAATTTCAAATATTAATCGGCGCGGTGAAATTTTTGCTTCTTGAATAATTGATTTAACATCATTCAAAAATTCACGATGCATCATTTGTTTAACTGAGATATTAATAGCGACTTGAAAACCATTATATCCTTCAAGTTCCCAAAGTTTCACTTGCAATGCCACTTGTCGTAAAATCCATCTTCCAACTGGAACAATTAAGTCGCTATCTTCTAGAAGCGGAATAAATTCTACAGGAGAAATTGAACCAATTAATGGAGATTCCCATCTGATTAAAGCCTCATAGCTTGTGATTTTCTGATTAGACAAATCATATACAGGTTGATACACCATATAATATTCATTATTATAAAGCGCTTGTACCAAGTTATTTGCGATAAGTCTGGCACGTTCGTTTTGATTTGCTAATTCTTGTGAAAAGAATACGGCCCGATTCCCACCTTGTTTTTTTGCTTCTTGAACAGCGAATGTAGCATCTTGCATCATTAGGTCTGGCCAATCGCCAAGTACTGATTTTCGTATCCCAAGACTTAGTGTTATCCAAATACTCTCAAATGAAGAGACTTCTACGGGTTCCTCCATTAATTTAATTAAACGAGCTGTTAATGATTCTAGTTCCTCTTCAGAATTTGATGGAACGATGATAACAAACTCATCTCCACCAACGCGGTACAATTCATTGCGGTTAGCAAACGCTTGAATTTTATTGCTAAGCTCAAATAATACACGGTCGCCTAATTGATAACCAATACGTTCATTTATATCTTTAAAACGATCTAAATTAATGAAAAGTAACGAGAAATTCTTGAAACTTGTAGGGTCTAAATCTTTTGTTAATTTTTCTTCAAACAATACTCGATTAGGAAGATTAGTTAACAAATCTCTTTTAAGCATTTTATCTTCTCTAACATCATTTCTTCTGATATAAATTGAAACACCACATAAAATTAAGAATGTCAGTACAACAATAAGAATGTTTCGCCAAAAAATAGATGAAATATGGCTTTCTAAATCATTACTAAACGAATCAACAAGCACCGTCCAGTCTTCCCCTGCTCGTTGATACATTACATAATGACCTGTCTTGTGATTGACCATTTTCGACCCATTTTCCTTCACTTGCATTTCATTTACTAATTGTTTGGCATTGGGTACTTTTTCTTCTAAAGTTTCATCAGTTGTTGAGAACACTAACTGATCTTCTTTATATAAATACAACGTTCCTGGCAAACTAGATTTTTTAGCTATGGCACCTAAAATATTCCCCATATTTACCACACCTGATATTACACCAATAATTTCTTCATTTTGTCCTACAGGCACACGTATAGCTGTAACAATCTGATTGGAGTCTTGATAAAGTGGAAACAAATCACTAAAAACGATTTCGCCTTGCAATGCTCTTGCGAAGGATTCAGGTTGATTGACTGGAAAAGCCGATCCATCTCCAGCCAAGATTTTACCTTGAGGATTAATAAAACCAAGAGAAGTGAAAAACGGCATATTTTCACTCTGTTTATTAAGAAATTTTATTACGTCTTCATCTTCACCATCAAGTAATAATAGGTAATCTGCAATTAATTTAAGTTCAACGACTCGCTCATTTGAGAATTTGTTTGTTTCATCTGTAAAATTATTTAGAAGTTCCTTCGTTTCTTTTTCAACAGTTTCTAACACATATTTTTTTGTGTATTGGTAATTAATAATGGTTATAGCAACGACTGTCATTAATACGATAGAAAGCAATATGTAGGTTTGTAGTTGTCTTTTTGACATGTTGTCACACCCAGTTTTTTTGAATTTATTACAAATAAAATAATTGTATATATATACCAACTTTTTTATTACTTTCACTTATTTTATTGTCAAGGAATGTCTGAAGATAGTCAATACTTGTATGATATATTAATATTAAAGATGTAAAATTATTCATCCCTATAGGTACGAAAGGACGAGAAATAGCTTGACTAAAAAACCTTCTTCTTCAAAACAATTTTTCCAGCTGATTCGTTCATTAAAATGGCCATTTGGTATAACTGTCTTCGCAGTTTTATTAGCTTTAGCTGAAACAATTACTGGCTTGATTATTCCTCTTGTTACAAAAGACTTAGTTGACTCATTGACAACTGCCATATTCGATTGGCGTATAATCACACTTTTATTCATCGTCTTTATTCTCCAAGCTATCGCAGGTGGTGTTTCTTACTATTTGTTATCGTACATTGGGGAAACCATTGTTTCAGATTTACGTATGAAATTATGGCGCAAAGTATTACGACTACCCATTCCATATTTCGATTCACTCGAAACCGGGGAAACAATGAGTCGGATTACACAAGATACTTCGATATTAAAGCAGCTTATAACAGGTCATTTAGTAACATTTGTATCTGGCATTATTTCAGTTATTGGCTCCGTCATTATATTATTCTTTATTGATTGGAAAATGACATTAATTTTGCTAGTGAGCGTACCTCTTGCAATGGCTATTATTATTCCTCTAGGTCGTAAAATGCATAAAGTAGCAAAAGGAACTCAAGAAGAAATGGCTAAATTCTCTGGATTACTCGGTCGGGTTTTATCAGATATTCGGTTAGTTAAAGCTTACCGTGCAGAAGAAACCGAAAGTCTTAAAGGCGATCAAGCCATTGGGAAGTTGTTTCAATTCGGTTTGAAAGAAGCTCGTATTCAATCCATTATTTCACCTATTATGACGTTAATTATGATGGGAATTCTTGTCGTGATTTTAGGGTATGGTGGCATGCAAGTTTCAAATGGACAATTATCTCCAGGTTCCCTCGTCGCCATTATCTTTTACTTATTTCAAATTGTTGTGCCATTTGCTCAAATGGCTTCATTCTTCACTGCTTATCAAAAAGCAGTCGGTGCAACGGAACGAATTCAAAATATGTTGGAACTAGACCATGAAACCATTACTGGTTCTCCAGTAATTAATAAAGAATCCCTTAGATTTGAACAAGTTTATTTTTCTTACTCTGAGGACAAAAAGATTTTAACAGATGTATCCTTTGAAGCTGTCCCTGGAACAGTTACAGCCTTTGTAGGTCCTAGTGGAGGTGGAAAAACGACGATTTTCTCTTTATTAGAACGCTTTTACGAGCCAAATAGTGGAGCTATTTTCGTCGGACACACAGCTATTAGTGATTTACCCTTAGGGGACTGGCGTGGACGAATCGGCTATGTGTCGCAAGAAAGTCCGTTAATGAATGGTTCTATCTTAGACAACTTGGCGTACGGTTTTAATCAAAGTCCACCACTCGAAATAATTAAAGAAGCAGCCATTGCAGCTAATGCTTGGGAGTTTATCGAAAAACTTCCTCAAGGTTTTGAGACATTAGTTGGTGAACGTGGAATGAAATTGTCAGGTGGACAACGTCAGCGAATTGCGATCGCACGTGCATTATTATACAATCCTCAGATTTTACTACTTGATGAAGCAACGTCAAATTTAGATAGTGGTTCGGAGATCTTAGTTCAAGAAGCCTTGCAATTGCTAATGAAAGGTAGAACTACCTTAGTAATTGCCCACCGCCTGGCAACTGTTCTACATGCAGATCAAATCCTTGTACTTGAAGGTGGTCACATTACGGGCTCTGGCACACATAGCGAGCTTTTTGATTCTCATAAGTTATACAAAGAGTTTGCTCTAGGCCAAGGACTATCTTAAGAAAAGTAAGACTATGTTTGTAGATAGAACCATAAAACATAATCCATTTCTTTGAAAAGCAAAAACTTTTACATCATTTTAAAAAGCTGTTCTTCTCAAAATATTGAGAGGAACAGCTTTTGTTTATTTCTTTAAAATCATCGTCATTTCACCTGTTCCGTTATTAGCTTTAATCTCAGCATAAGCTCCGTTGATAAAAGTCAATTGAGGCGGAACGTGTCCAATATCTGCATTGTAGATGACTGGTAAACTAGTTGCTTCCGCAAATCTTTCTAAGGCATCTAGAGTTGTAAAGCCACCGACTTCTTGACCGGCAACTGTACGTCCAAATAGAACTCCAGATGCATTCTCAAACCAACCAGATTGCTGCATTTGCATTAATGTTCGATGGAAATCTGTTGCTGACATCTCACAGTTCTCGAAATACCACAAGATTGGTTCATTATTTAAATACGTTTTTTGAAATTCTTTTACATCCCCGTATGGCGTCCCAATTAAGTGATGAATTGTATCCAAACATCCTCCTAGTAAGCGACCGTTCATTTCTACAGGTAAATTACTAACCGTTTCCCAGTTCGTTGTTGTATCTAATTTATAGATATACGGATCAGGTATTTTATCGTGGTTCCACTTAGATTGATAATAAGAAGACGATACTTGTTTAATCATTGAGCCTTCTTCAGAAGAAAGTACTTCTAAAAATTTACTTGTAGTTGGATCCCATTCGTCACTTCGCAATTCAATTAAGTTCGTACCATGTACAGTTGCAATGCCCGTTTTTAGCGTTAATGCAAACAATAAAGTACTAGTATCTGAATACCCAAGAATCCATTTAGCTTGAGCCTTCTCCCATTCAATGAGTGGAAGGATCTCTTGCAAAATTTCCCCTCCCCATGGAGGTATTATAGTGCGGATATCATGGTTTTGAAGCATAGCATTTAATTCGGCAGCACGCTTTTCTTTTGTAGCTGAAGCGGCTTTGTATTGAGTCCACACAGTTTCTCCAATTTTAATATTGTATCCTCGGTTTTCTAATTGCTTTTTACTAAGGTGTATTAAATCGTGTAATTCACTATCAACACCTGAAGAAGGTGCTGTTACTCCGATTGTTTGACCTGTTTGAAGACCTTTTGGATAGCGCATCATCATTGTCACCCTTTTTTTGTGAAGATTGAAACTATTTTACCAATAATACGTATATTATTATACTATTATTTTAAAAGGAGTGAATATTATGCCAATAGAGTCGATGTCTACAGGATTTGATTTATTTAACACCATGGTGGTCATCGTACCCCTCATTATTATTGGTGTTTTCGTGTTTATACTCATAAAAGAGCTAGGTGAATGGAGTTCTAACAATCAGTCGGCTATTCTTACTGTTCCTGCAGAAGTTGTCACCAAACGTTCTAGGACATCTGGAGGCGCAGGAGATTCATCCGCTAGAACTAGCTATTATGTGACGTTCCAAATGGACAGTGGTGATCGTATGGAGTTAAAAATGAACGGGAAAGAGTACGGCATGCTTGCTGAAGAAGATTTAGGTACTTTAACATTCCAAGGTACACGTTACCAAGGTTTTGAACGAAGAAAACTTGTTGAATAACTCTAAGAAAAACCGTCAAGTGCACCCGGTCCTTAAAGAAAGTACAGATGATTTAAGTATCAGTTGAAAGGATAAGACAGCCTTCTATTTAGATCTAGTGATTTCCGTTTCAGGCGGACGCTATCCGTGGGCACGGCCTCAGCCGCTTCACTCGCTCCGCTCGCTGCAGGGTCTTCAGCTCGCGCTTTTCCCACCGGAGTCGCCGCCTTCCACTTCAATCATTCTCCTAATTATAAATCAACAGTGATGACAATATGTTTTAAAAATAAATATAAAAAGTCGTCTTGTTAGCTGAATGTACCAACTCCTAAATTTAGATAGGATTACTAAACAAGTTTATATTACTGAACAAACATCACTTCCACTGAAATTCAAGAGGAGACTTGTGAGCTTAAAAAAGAAATCACCCCTTTACATTTATCTGTTTAGCATGAGTCCCACCTTGGAAATTCATATTAGTTTCGATATACTAAAAACACTATGAACACGGAGTTCATGACACTCTATAGTTCTATTTTTAGTGACAATTATTTGAAATCGTGAGCGATACAAAGCTAGCAGAAATACTTCTTCTACACTATTTTTAAAAAGAGAAATACTAGCTCAAAGTACCAGAATTTCAGTGTTCATCATGCAAAACACTGCATTTTCCCATTATTTAAAGTACAGTGACTTTCTGGACTTAAAAAGTATATACTCTGTTCTTTTTAAGTTATCTTTTCATTTGTGATCAATTCGAAAACATTACTTGATTGAAGCGGAAGACGGCGAAAAAAGCATGTGCTCCTGCGGTTACTCGTCGCAAAGATATTGGACGAATAACAGTTCGTCCAATATCTTTCCTACGGGATTAGCGGGACAGGCGAGACCCCGCAGTGGAGCGCCAGCGACCGAGGAGACTCTTCGCCCGCCCCGTGGAAAGCGTCCACCTGGAGCGCAAATCAGCGGTATATACTAGAACCTACTCCTTAAAATACCCGGAATACTGGATTCATGGCTCACTAAATTTATATACTTTTTTGTATTGTAAGAAAAACCGGGAACGCCCGGTCCTTTAAGAAAGTACGGAGCTGCAAAAGTCAATCACGGATAGGTCGTGGACGATGCGATTACAATTAGAACTCATATCGATCAATTGGAACCGAACTTGAGTTATGATGGATAATATGTTGATTTTTATGAACCGAATAACCTAGTTGCGATATTGAAAGTTTCGCCAAATGGATGAAAGATGGTCTTGCAACTATATTTGTCAGATATGCTGATTGATTTGCCTCTGGCATTCTCGCTTCATTCAGCGTAACAATCATTTGTTCAGCCGTCTTTATTCCTATCCCATGCCCAAAATACGTACTATCTCCTAGAACAACAGCATTTTCTCCTCTCCAATAAGGGGTTTGTGGATGGAAGTCCGGATTTTCAAAATAGACGACATCTCCAGGCAGAAAATGGGTTGTGTAAGTTACATTTTTTCCAAGGTCAGGATCAGCATGCCAGCCGTATAAATAGATATTTTGAAAGTATTGATTAAATAAGGATTCGCCTATAACGTTTAGGAGCGCATGGTAATAGATAATAATCATTGCAGTTGCACATTCAAACGCATATTGTGAACTGTTCACGTAGATATCCTGAATCGCGTCTGATGGTTTTACTCCCTGCCGCAGCAAAAATCCGCCGGTACTCGTCAATTGCCAGTATTGAGGATTACAACGGGAATTTAAAAACCTTTCAAACCTCACTTTGCTTTGATTCATAGCTCTTGCACTTACTATAATATTTTTTCGCAACTTAAGTTCAAAAGATAATTCACCTATGAATTGATACGAGTAAACGACTGTATCTTCAATCATCCGTTGAATAATCATGCGTTCAATACTACCAGACGACCACAGGTCACCTTGTTGAAAGGGCATCCCCGATAGTTGAATCATAATATACCTCTTCCCAAGTTCTAGTATTAATCTACATTCTTACCTAGCATATTCAAGAATAGTCTTAATGTGTAGCTTTAATAAGCAGAGATGAAATTAAAGATTAAATTAACATAAACCTTGATAAATCAATAAAAATAGACACCCAATAGTATAGCTAATTGGGTGTCTATTTAGGGTTATTATTTAAGGAAAGTGATTCAAAACTGACGGCTTAATGTCGATGTCCAATCCTTTTTTCTTTTAAACCATTACTGGCGCTAAACGATTTGCAACTGTTTTAACTTCTTGCATTCCGTCAGCAATAATTTGTTCTGCGTGATCTGGATATTGATTGTGCCCTTCAATAATCACTTCTTCAATGTTTGTAATCCCGAAGAAATTCATGATCATGCGGACATAATTAACACTCATTTCAGCTGGAGCCATTTCTGGTGTTGAGTAAACTCCACCACGAGCGTTCAAGATGATGACTTTTTTATCTGGTACTAATCCAACTGGACCATTTTCACTATAACTAAACGTTACGCCCGCACGGTAAACGTAGTCAATAAACGTTTGTAGTGGCGCTGGGATGGTTTTGTTCCACAATGGGAATGCGAAAACTACGACATCAGCATCCATAAATGCGTCCATTGCTTTATTTGAAGCAGTTAAAATACGTTGTTCGATATCTGATAACTGCTCAGCTTGAGCTGATTTTTTCATAGCATTGAAGAAATCTTGACCGAAATATGGCATATCTTCTTTGAAAACATCAAATGTGTTGATGTTTAGTTCATTTGTTTGTGGTAATTCATTCATAAATACTTCGTGCATTTTACTAGAAACGCCTTCTGAAGAAGGACGGTTATTTGCTTTTACAACTAATATATTCATTTAAAGAAACTCCCTTTTACCCTAATTTTATATATCTTCAATTCGAGATATATATCAATAATAAAAGAGAGCAGCTTTGAAGTCAAAGACTATGCTCTCTTATTTTTATATTTCACAATTATCGTCTTTACAAATTCCCACATTGTCTTGTCCTAGTGTTTGTAGTTTTGAAGAAATTCCTTCTTCTTCTGCCACTTTTCTTAACGCTTCTGCAAATGCTTCTGCAGGTTGTGCACCAGAAATTGCATACTTACGGTTAATAACAAAGAAAGGAACTCCTTGCACGCCAAGTGACATACCTTCTTCGATTTCTTGTTTTACTTCTTTTTCAAATGCATTAGAAGATAAAACCTCAGCAGCTTGTGTGCGATCCAAGCCAATTTCTTCGATTAAGTTCAGCAAGACTTCGTGTCGACCAATTTCTTGTGCTTCGATAAAATATGCTTTTAATAAACGTTCACTTGCTTCAGCTGGTTTCCCTTGCGCTTCCGCCCATTTAGCTAACCTATGTGCATCAAACGTATTTGCGGCTTTAGCATTATCAAAATCAAATTTTAGTCCTACAGTCTGTGCTTGTTGATTAACCGAAGTTGTCATTTGTTTAGCGGCTTCAACGGTTGTTTGATATTTTTCAGCCAGTCTTTCATATGTTGATTTTTCTGAAATGGTTGGTGTACTTGGATCTAGTTGATATGCTTTAAATTGAACATCAATATTTTGAGCTAATCCAGTTAATTCAATCGCTTCTTCTAAGCGACGCTTTCCAATATAACAAAATGGACATACATAGTCCGACCATACTTCAATTTTCATTTTGTTCACCTCATCGTTATTTTAAAGTGTTCAACACATAGCCGCAATTTTTCTGCTTATGTTATAGAAGAAAATATTTCTTTATAGTAAAAAACCGACTCCTCAAAAAGGAATCGGTTACTATATTTTTCTTATTCACTCAATGCTTCAGTTAATACTGGTACTACTTGTTTTTTACGCGACACAACGCCTTTTAATAACCCTACATTGTTTACAAAGGGAACACCAAACGCTTGTTCTGCTTTTTTCGCTTGATTGCCTAAAGCTAATGCAACAGAGTCATTATTTAATATGTCCGTAACAACGAAGAAGAACAAATCGAGACCTTTTTCAGCAATGTTTCGGTAAATCAACTCTTCTAATTCGGTTTGACGATCCATTATGTCCGAAACTTCAACTGCGTTTATTTGCGCAATTTCAACTTTAAATCCACCCATACCAAATTCTTTTGCATCAAGTGATAACAAATCTTCAAGTGTTTTATCACTTAAGTCCGCACCCGCTTTTAACATGGCTAAACCGTACTCTTGTGCGTCCACTCCTGCGATGACTTCAAGTTCTTTTGCTGCAGAAATATCTTGTGCAGTACAAGTAGGTGACTTAAATAACAATGTATCTGAAATGATGGCAGACAACATTAATCCTGCAATGTTTGATGGGATGTCCACACCATTTTCTTTAAATAGCTTGTTTAAAATGGTTGCTGTGCATCCAACTGGTTCCGCACGGAAGTAAAGTGGGTCACCTGTTTCAAAGTTCGCAATACGGTGATGATCAATGACTTCAATCACCTGCACTTTGTCAATATCTTTCACACTTTGTTGTTTTTCATTGTGATCAACTAAAATGACGTTTTTTACATCAGGTGATGCAGTTTCAATTAATCGTGGTGCATCGAAACCGAATTTTTCTAAAGCAAACGCTGTTTCATTTTGTACTATTCCTAAACTTACTGCTTCTGCGTCCATACCTAACTCACGTTTTAAGTGCGCATAAACAATTGCAGATGTAATCGAATCTGTATCTGGATTTCTGTGTCCTAGTACATATACTTTTCCCATGTGTATCCCCCAATATTAAAATTCATACTGCCTATTTTATCATATCTATTTCTTAAACAAAATGGCTCCCAGTTGATCCTTGTTACCTAATAAATCATACAATGTGTACTGATCAAGAACAGCAAAATAAGCAACGAGTGCTTCATGTAATACGTTTTTTAATTTACAAACAGGTGTAATTACACATTGGTTTGTTGTGCAGTTAAAACATTCAACTAGATTAAAATCATCTTCTGTTTTACGCACGACTTCCCCAATAATGATATTTTCAGGTAATAAAGCAAGACGAATTCCGCCTCCTCTACCACGTACTGTTTCGATATAACCATGTTTGCCTAATTCATATGTGACTTTCATTAAATGATTTTTCGATATGTCGTACGCCGTTGAAATTTCTTGTATAGTCGATAATTCTGATTTGTCTTTTGCCCCCACGTACATTAAGACGCGAAGTGAAAAATCTGTGTACATTGTTAATCGCATGACTTCACCGTACTTTCTTCTTCATCATTATAGCGATTATGTCTATTCCGTGAAAGAAATGTGTTCGAATTATTAAAGAAGTATTTTATATATTGCTTTGAAATGAATTCAAGCGTATGGTTATGTTAATAAAAGATATAGGAGGAAACAAACATGTTATCTCAAAAAGCAATCGACATTGTTAAATCAACAGCTCCAATTTTAGCCGATAGAGGGGTAGATATTACAACCGTTTTTTACAAAAATTTATTTATCGCTCATCCAGAATTACTTAATTTTTTTAATCACGCAAATCAGAAACAAGGACGTCAACAAACCGCTCTTGCCAATACGGTTTACGCAGCAGCCTTACACATTGATAATTTAGGTGTATTAATTCCTGCAGTAAAACAAATTGCACAAAAGCACCGTTCTTTAGGTATAAAAGCTGAACACTATCCAATTGTAGGTAAATATTTACTTCTGGCAATTAAAGAAGTATTAGGAGACGCAGCAACGGAAGAAATCATTCAGGCTTGGGCGGATGCATACGGAATTATTGCAGATGTCTTTATTCAAATGGAAATTGAAATGTACAAAGAAGCTGCTGAGCAAGAGAATGGCTTTAGCGAATTTAAAAACTTTAAAATTGTTGACAAAGTTATTGAAAGTGACATTATTACTTCATTCTATTTACAACCTGAAGATAAATCAGCAGTTCCAACATTTATTCCAGGTCAATACATTACGGTCCGCTTAACCATTCCAGGTGAAACGTACTTGTTAAACCGTCAATATAGTTTGTCACAAGCGCCTAATCAAGAAACGTACCGTATATCAGTGAAGAAAGAAACTGAAATGAGTCCTAACGGAAGAGCATCTGTATACTTACACCAAGACGGTCAAATTGGAGACATAATTGAAGTAAGTTCACCTGCTGGTGACTTCTATATAGATTTAGAAAGCACACGTCCAGTGGCATTAATCAGTGGTGGTGTAGGAATTACACCAATGATGAGTATGTTAGATACGATTGCTAAAACATCTCCTACTCGTCCTGTAACTTTCTTACACGGTTCAAGAAATAAAGCTTTGCACCCATTTGATAACGATGTTCGCGATTTAATGTCGACAATGGAAGATTTAACTTACTTAACGTTATATTCAGATGAAAATCAAATGCTTACAAAAGAAATTTTAGCAGACAAAGTTCTCTCAAATAGTGATATTTATGTATGTGGACCTGTACCATTTATGAAAGCAATCATTCAAAGTCTTTACGATTTAGGTTTTGAAGAAGGCCATGTACACTACGAGTTCTTCGGACCAGCTGTAGCGCTTGAATTAGTTCACGCTTAATACAGGATCTAAGTTTCTGGATCGATTTGGATTGAAAACCTGGCACCATAACCTCAGGATAAAAGACGCCGATTGAAGTGACTCTGTCTCTTCAATCGGCGTCTTTCGTTTAGGTAATCCTATGGCGTATGGACGCCCTTCTCTAGCCTGAAACCTACATGCATATAGTATTTTTTGTTTGGTAAATGAGAAAATAGACACTGATTAAATCGCAAGAAAAGCTATCACCCAATTGCGGTGATAGCTTTTTCAGTTTGAATAGTTGCAATAAAGTCGATTGACAGCTCATTAAATTTATCAGGTTGATCAATGTTACACACATGACCTGAGTCTTTAATTTTAATAAGGTTAAATTCCGAGTTACGCTTCACCACTTCTTCTACAGGTGGCATAAACAAGTAATCCTCCACTCCCATCAAGAATAGGGTTGGAATGGCATTTGTTTTAATTTGCAGTCTAGTTAAGTAAGGATTAATTAACTTAGTTAAAGAAAACCATTTAATAAACTCTTTTTGACACATCTTTTTCGCTTGGTTGACAAAAAATGAACGTGATTCTTCATGACGTTTTTTCGGCATAATAATCCAAGCAAATAATTTATATAACAGCATATACGGAATGAACCGCTTTGTAACGCGTCCTGTCCATAGCAACAATTTTGTGCGAATATCTAGACGAATGATAGCCCCACCTAAAATAAGGGAAGAAACTCGTTCAGGAAAACGTTCTGCCATCGTCTGGGCAACGATTGTTCCAAGCGACATTCCAATGACATGTGTGCGTTTTATATTTAATTCATTTAAAACAGTTTTCACTTCATCTGCAATATGGACAAAGGAATCGCCTTTTTTCCAAAGTCCACGGGATGATTTACCGTGTCCTCGTAGGTCGATTAGTAAGACATTATGTGATTTTCTAAACTCTCGTATTTGCTTGTACCAAATAGAAGAACTACCACCCGCTCCATGAACAAATGATACCCAAGGGGCAGATGGTGAAGCAATATAGGTTTTATAGTGAAGCAATTTGCTCAAACTCCTCTAGCATTCTCTTTTCTCTATTAAACCACCTTACATGTTGTGGTATCAACAGATTTGGCTAGATTAATATGTCCACATGCTCCATTTCCCGATGTCGACGAAGCCAATTCTCTTATAGATAGCACCTGCAGAGGGGTTGTCATAAAACAGACACAACATTTTATTCTCAGCTAATAACTCACGACAAAGCTTCGACATACAGTAAGTTGCAAGTCCTCTTTTCTGATGCTCAGGCAAAGTTCCTACACCGACAATCATCGCAGATTGACTATTTTCAGCTGTGCTCGACGCAGAACTAATGATGGTGCCTTGTTCTTTGATAAAGTACACTCGTGCAAGCGCTTTTTCTAATGACACTTGCTTATGTTCGACACTATAATTACCTTCAGCAAATTCAGGGATAGCTTTCATCTGTTCGATAATTGCTTCCGCATCTTTAGCACGACCCTTTTCTATAATGATTCCTTTTGGAATAGTTGGGAGAAATTCTGCGGTTTCACATTTAGCGTAATAAAGTATGCGTGGTTTTTTCGGTTGTGCTGTTATGTAAGGAGTTAATTTATTAACCATTTCTTCAATTCCAGACAGATAACTGAATGATGAATCTGTATTGATAATATTTGCTAATCCTTTTGCATCAAAATCCTCTGGGGCATAGATGATGAAGTTCTCATCATATTTTAACAAAACGGCCCTTAAATCACCTCGGTCATTGAAATCTCCCCACAAAGTTTGGATTGTTGAATGAAATCCATAGCCTTCAATATCTCCAATAATAAAGACATTTTCCGCAGGTTTTTGAGATACGAAATACATGGTTTGTTGACGATCAGTTTCTTGTAATTTCCGTATCACATGAATCCACCTACCCTTGTATCTTTAGTCTCTATGTTCCCCCAATTAAAGGATGTTAGATTTCATAACTATTAAAATATTATACCAAATATTACCCATTAATTTCTTTTTTAGTGATAAAATGAGTTTAAAGTAGTGCGCATTATAGATGAAAGTGATAATATTATACTAATTGCATTACATATCTTTTGATATAGAAAAGAGGTTATTTATGGTAAAGAAAATGGAGAAAAAGTATATACCGCTTGCTTCTTTCTTTTCAGAAGCATCACAAAACGAAGTCACTCTTACCTATACAGTTATCGAAAATATTGTTGGTCAACAATTACCAAATGCAGCTTACTTAAATAACAGTTGGTGGAAGAAGACCAAACCACCTGCCACTCACTTTTTAGCTTGGGTTAATTCTGATTACACAGTAAAGGATATTGAATTAGGTCGCTCCGTTACTTTTATTAAAGAGAGCGAAGCAATTGATATGGGTCTATCTTCTGCTAAACCAAAAAACATATTAATTATTCGCCCTGTTGATTTAGATGACGCTCGTGCCATTATTAACCTGCATCAAGATATTGATGCAGAATCCGATTTTATGATTTTTGGCAAAGATGAACGGAAAATGAGCGTACAATTAATTCGCAAGCGTATTGGGGAATGGAAGAAATCAAAGAATTCAGGAATGTTTGTTGGCATCCTTAACGGGGAATTCGCTGGTTTTGTGGCATTAATTTCCGGTCCATCTTCTCGCACTAATCATCGTGCTTCACTTGTAATTGGTGTACGAAGAGCTTTTTATGGGCATGGCGTTGGGACAACTTTAATGAATAAAGCAGACGTTTGGGCACAAGAAGTTGGTATTACCCGCTTAGAACTAACAGTTATCGAGAAAAACGAAAGAGCCATTACCCTTTATAAAAAAATGGGATATACCATTGAAGGTACCCGTCCTAACTCTCTGTTAATTGACGGAGAATATGTAAATGAGTTTTATATGGGGAAAAATATATAACAAAAAAAACGTCGAGAAGTTCCGACGTTTTTTTATGCCATTTAGTCTAATTGTTTTTAGATACCACTTCTATGGTATTCAAGATTGTCTGAGTTAGAATTTTAATTCCTATATGGATACTTTCATGATTAAATGTCATATTAGGATGATGTAATCCAGGAGATAAGCCGCATCCGAGCCCAAGCATCGTCGATTTTAAATTTGGTTTATGCAAGCCATAAAAATGAAAGTCTTCTCCACCTGGCGTCGTGATTCGCGGCTTCAAGTTTTCACTACCCAATACAGAGATAATTGCTTGCTCCATAAGGTCATAAGCCTCTTCATTAACAATTGCCGCGATTAACCCTTTTTGAATAGTAAATTTAATCTTCACATGATAAATTGACTCCACACTGCGAATGACTTCAGACACTTTTGTTCGTAAAATCTCCATTGCCTCATTCGTTTGAGCACGTGCGTCAAGTGTAAATGAAGCTTTGCCTGGAATGATATTACCTGTCTCACTTCCAGCAATCAATCTAGTCATCTTCACTGAATAAGGGATGAGTGGATCCATGCGTAGAGATTCCACTCCACGAACAATCGCCGCCCCTACTTCAATTGAATTTTGACCAAGATGAGGTCTAGCAGCATGGGCATCTTCTCCTTCAATCGTGCCTTTTATTAGACCTGCTGCTCCATGGCATATCGCAGCGGATGCTGTACCATCTGGAATTTCTTGAATGGGTCGAAGATGAACACCAAATAAGTAATCCACATTATCTAAAACACCTAGACTTAGTAACTTTAACGCTCCTTGTCCTTTTTCTTCTGCAGGTTGAAAAATCCATTTGAAACGAATATTCTCAGGGAAACCTTTTTGTTTCATTGCAAGTAATGTTCCAAAACCTATAGTCATATGAGCATCATGACCACATGAATGATTTGCTCTAAATACTCCATCTACTTCTTGCCAAAGTGCATCCATATCTGCACGAATGCCAATACAAGTTGGTCCTTCTCCAATCTCAACTACTAAACCCGTACAGCCATCAAAAGTTTGAACAGAAAACCCTTCTTGTTCGATTATTTTTTTTAAGTAAGCAGTTGTTCCAATCTCTCTCCAACTTGCTTCTGGATGTTCATGTAAATATGTAAACACCTCATTTATTTTGACCCTGTGTGAATCCTTACTGTCTTTCATAATTTTCACCTCATGAACATGTTGTTTCTATTACATTATCTTATTTGAGCAAAAATATGAACTTATGATAGACATTCTTATACATATTTCGTAATTGCCGGATTATTACTAAACGTTTTAGTATTCAATAATGATATACACCTACATATTTTACCGATATTTAGATACCATTGGATGTCCTTTTTCTGAAAAGCGATATGGGTAATGAACCGCTTCTCCTGTATTTTGAATACCTACACGTGGACCTATTTCAATTTCAATATCCCTCTGTCCCGGGGCAATAAAAAGCGGTTCTTTTGACCAATGATGACCATAGTAACTCATACGCACATCTAGCGCTTTCGCTAATTTACCCGGACCATTCGTCCAGTTTTTCATTGGCGTTGTTCCCCTAAATTTCCCCATTAACTCTTGACCAATTATGGGTTCACCAGCCCTCAGCAACACCGCTTGTGGTTTATCAGGAGGTCCACTGACAACGTTCATTAGTGTATGTGTGTGCATTTGATATGTATAAACGAGGCCTGCCTCACCAAACATTATTTCAGTTCGTTTTGTTCGTCTATTCCCATAACTATGCGCAGCTCGATCTTCAGGTCCCATATATGCTTCTGTTTCAATTATCTTTACAACCATTAAACCTTCCGCATGTTGATGAACAAGATATTGCCCCACTAAGTTTCGAGCAAGTTCAATAGTTGGTTGTTGAAAAAAATCAGGTGAAATTGGTTGGAAATTCATGTGTAATCTCCCTTCTTTTATTATACTAAAACAATACATCAATTTTTAACGAAGAGGGGAAGATACGTATGAAAGAAATCATTCAAGATCTCCAACATTTTAGAGATGACCGAGGATGGAGTGGTAATCATGATGCGCGCAGCTTAGCTATTTCTATATCACTTGAAGCGAGCGAACTGCTCGAATGTTTTCAATGGCGTTCAGGTGAAGAAGCAATTACTCATGATAAACAAGCAATAATTGATGAAATGGCTGATGTTTTTATTTACTTATTGCAATTATCAGATGTCCTTGGAGAAGATTTAATCATGGCTGCACGGGATAAGATGAAGAAAAATGCGATAAAGTATCCAGTTCCTTCAAAAATATAACAGATTCTTAGTACTTACTCCTATAGTCCTATTGAGTAATATATATCTGAATATTATATTAATAGTATAAGCATAAAGGAGATGACCGCATGAACAATTTGAAATGGTTAATTTGGATCGCTGCGGGCGCACTTCTCTTCTTTTATATAAGAACAGATATACCAAATCAAGACCAAGTAAGCGCAACTGAAACCCTTATTAAAACGTATGATCCAAAACTTAATCCAAACCAATCGTTAACCGACTACTTAATTTTCCGTGCCATGATTTCTGGCGAAGGGAAAATGGCAATAACAGGTAGTAGTGTAGCCTTTGGAACAGGGTCTTCCCATCAATCCAACACGTGGCGCGGTCTCATCGAAGTCAACTTCCGAAATTCGAACCCAGCTTTAAAGAAATTTAAAATATCCAATCATGGTCACCCAGGCTACACTTCGATTCGTTTACTCGAAGATCATGTCACTGCTCCCATTTTAAAAGAGCAACCCGATATCTTATTAATCGAGACATCAGTCATTAATAACCATAACAAAAATGTATCATTAACTGACACATTCAAATCATTGGATTCACTCTACCAATTGTACTCACAGGCTTTACCAGAAACACGCATTGTTTTCTTATCTCCAAATCCTTGTACAGAAAATAAATTTGGACCACCACTCAATCAGTTTGGTCTTAAATTCACGGATTATGTCAATGAAACTGCCATATATATTCAAAACCAAGGATGGACTTATTTCGATACACATGGCGCTATGCTCTATGATATGAATGCACAGAATGTTACACTCGCTTCAACTCTAAAAGATGGGATCCATCCAAACGACAGTGGATATAAAATTTGGGCAGATGTGTTATGGCCTTTTCTGAAACAAAAACAAGGGTCGTTACCAAACCCTATGTAATAAAAACACAACTCGTGAAGTATGAGTTGTGTTTATTTGGATATTCAAGTCGTTTATTCGGCTTCACGGACGTTTTATTCCGCTTCGCCCTTATTTTCCCAACAAAAAAAGAGGTTACCACTAGTACGGCAACCTCCTAACTTCTCATTATTCTTCGATTAAACCTTGTTCAATTAAGAAGTCACGTGCTACATCTTCAGCTTTTTCCCCGTCAATATCGACTTGGGCATTCATTTTTTGCATATCTTCCACTGAAATCTTACCAGCTAATTCGTTTAATACATCTTCAAGTTCCGGGTACGTTTCTAGTGTTTCTTGACGTACAAGGGGGGCTGCATCGTATTTAGGGAAGAACCCTTTATCATCTGTTGTAATTTCTAAATCAAAACGTTCAATACGGCCGTCTGTTGTAAATGCTGTAATGACATCAACATCCCCACGCTTGACTGCTTCGTACATAATATTTGGATCTAAGCTTTCATTTTTAGAGAATTCAAATGGATATACTTTAACTAATGCATCGAAACCATCCCCAGGACGCTCATAAAATGCGTGAGGTGCACCGAATACGATGTCCTCTGATTTTGATGCTTCGACTAAGTCAGAATATGTTTTTGCGTTATAATTTTGGTCCTTACTATATGCTAAAGTGTAGGTATTTTCAAAACCAAGTGGCTCTAACCATGTTACACCATACTTCTCTTCATATCCTTTACGAACGCGCTCTAATATACTTTCAGAACTTTCACCTTGTTCAAGATCTTCTTCTAATACTGATTGCAAGCCAGTGCCTGTATATTCTACATAGACATCGATATCACCTTTTTCAAGTGCTGGTGTTAAGATTGCTACTTCACCTAAACCTGCTTTGTATTCCACAGCATAATCCGTTTTGGCTTCCACGTATTGACCTAATAGTTGAGGTAGAATGAACTGCTCCGTAAATAGCTTTCCACTAAAGATAATTGGTTCACTTGTGTCCCCCCCAGCATCGTTTGAAGATCCGCAACCAACTAATGCAATAGATGCAAAAAGTGCTACCCCTATTAATCTTTTTTTCATTTTCATTCCCCCTAATGTATTTTCATTCCTTTTGGCGTTGCTTTCTTTTCAACCATTTTCAATATGAAATCAAAGCCAATAGCAAGCAACGCTACAGGTAGTGCACCTGCTAAGACAAGCGAATTATTATACGATTGTAAACCACGGTATATGACATCCCCTAAACCTCCGGCACCCACAAATGTAGCAAGTGTAGCAATTCCTACAGTTAACACAGTGGCTGTTCGAATGCCTGCCATGATAAAAGGCAGAGCAAGTGGAAATTCAAGTTGTTTTAGTATTTGAGTACGTGTCATCCCCATTCCACGACCTGCTTCGATAATGGAAGAATCGACACTTGTGAGTCCCGTGTACGTATTACGTAAAATAGGAAGTAGTGCATAAATAATAAGTGCAATGAGCGCAGTATTAGAACCAATTCCAATGAGCGGCACTAAAAATCCGAACAGTGCTAGACTTGGTATTGTTTGAAAAACTGCTGTAATTCCTATAACTGGTTCTGCATATTTTCCATAGCGGGCAATCAATATGCCAAGTGGTAACGCGATAGCAATTCCAACCGCTAAAGCAACAAAAGATAAGTAAATGTGTTGGAGGAACGCTTCTATAATGAGATCAGAACGACTTTGAAGCGTCTCTAAAAATTTAGTCATGAGAAGGAGCACCTTCTTCCTTTGCAACTACAGCATTCAAAATGGCTGATTGGGTGATATAACCAACTAATTCGTCATTGGTGTAAACAGCCAATACATCTGTATGTGGTTGGTCTAGCAATGTAATGGCGACTTCCACATTTTCTGTCGAGTTTACAGTGACAATCTGCTCGCTAATTTTGGATTGCAAAAAATACGAAGACAGTTCCCTGATTTTACGCTTTCCAAAAGTTCGTTTTCGATTGATTCGATCTTGTCCAATAAAATTACGTACAAAGTCATTTTTAGGCTCGTGGATAAGGTCATTTGAAGAACCTATTTGTTCCACTTCCCCAGCACGTAACACAATAATGTGGTCGGCTATTTTTAAAGCTTCATCCATGTCATGCGTGACAAAAACAATAGTTTTATTAATACGTTTTTGGAGGCTTAGTAATTCATCTTGCAGTTGTTCTCGACTAATCGGATCAAGTGCGCTAAATGGTTCGTCCATTAACATAATATTAGGATCTCCAGCAAGTGCGCGTACAACTCCAATGCGTTGTTGCTGGCCTCCACTTAGTTCAAGAGGGAAACGCTCCAAATACGTATCTGGATCAAGTCCGACAATATTCATAAGTTCGCGTATTCGAGTCTGTGTTTTTTCTTCTGACCATCCTTTTAGTTTAGGTACGATTGAAGCATTTCTGGCAATCGTCATATGAGGAAATAAGCCAATGCGCTGAATTACATAGCCAATGGAACGTCTGAGTTCCACATCGTCTCGATCTTTAATGGATAATTCATCAATCAATACCTCACCAGAAGTTGGTGCTTCCAAGTGATTTATCATTTTCATTAATGTAGTTTTCCCGCATCCACTTGGACCAATAATTACGGTTAACTTGCCTGTTGGGATAGTTAATGAAACGTTTTTTAATGCTTCTGTCCCATCCGCAAACTGCTTAGTGACTTGATCAAATCGAATCACAGCTTCAGCTCCTTTTTAAGCTTCAGTATGTATATCTATTTTCTATTACCCTAATTACTATAATAAGTATGCATGAATAACTTATTTTTTTCAAAAATGAATGCTCCTCCTAAAACAATTATTGGAAGGAACATTCTATTCTACTTCATTCAGTTTTTCGAGATTATATTCTTAATCCTGATATTCTAGGAATTTCTTCTATGTAAGAAAGAAGAAATTTAGGCATATTAATTCTTACCCTTGTTTTGAAACAAACTCAATGTGAATAGAGTCTGCGATTTTTTGATACCCTATCTCTTGATAAATTTTGTTAGAAGTTGGGTTCATCATATCTGTATATAGTACACAAAAATCATAAACCTTTAATAGTTCTTCACTCCCGGCAGCTACCAAAGTTCTTGCATATCCTTTTTTCCGTTCATCTTGTGGGGTATAGACAAAAGAAACTGTAACACCGTGCTCAGTAGGGCGGGCTTTCTTCATCATCGATACAATTTTCTCATCATCTTCCCAGAAGAAAACTTCTTGATTCTCCAAAAACTGTATGACACGTTCTTTGACGACTTCCATCGGTGGATTTTCTATTCCTGCATCGTTTCCAAATGCGACATACCACTCTTCAATTAAAGCCGCTTCGTCTTCCCTTGCATAGCGCCAAGATCCTGAACTCTTTTTAAGCGTTGTATTGACTTCGTCTAATCGATATATACCTTGATCCATTAATACTATTGATTTAAATTGAGTAAGCTCTTGCCATTTGTACGCAAATTTAGTAACAACAGATTTTAACCCGATTGCTGACAAAATTGGTATCCTTTTCGCAAAAAATTCATTTGATGCAAACGTCAGAATGTCGTCCATTATCGCTTCATTAATGATAATCATATTTAATGGATGAGGAGGTGTCATTTGAAAAAGAGCTACGACACGCCCTTCATTTTCAATTGCTACCATTAATGGATTGTCATAATGACCCACTTTTATACCTTGAAGTACACCACTAAACAAGCTATATAAATCTTCATTTTTTGTTAAATACGGTTGTGCTTTTTCTTCAAACTCTTGAACACTTTCATATTGAAAGAATTTCATTTTTCAAAGCCCCTTACGTGTTTTTAAAAATAATACACAAACCGAAATAGTTTGTCACCAATTTTTCAAAATAATAGGAATTCTATTTTTAAATAAATGATTCACTTATAAATAGGTTCCTTTTTCTTCAAAAGTGAACTATTTACTGCCTTCTTTCGTTTACTATATGTAAGGAAGTTGTGAACATTTTTATGCTTCTGTATGATGTAAATAGAGTAATCGTACATAGGGGGGTAGAAATGGGTAAATTAACTGACGCGCAGCTTTATCTTCGGATGAGATCAAATGACCAGGCAGCGCTTGAAGAAATATATGATCGTTACGAACGTCTAGTTTATTCCTTTGCGTATCGTATGACACAAAATACGCAAATGGCTGAAGATACTGTTCAAGAAGTTTTTATTAAGCTATGGAAAGAACATGCTCCTTATACAGAAGATAAAGGAAAGTTTTCTTCTTGGCTTTTAACAATGACCCGAAATACTTCACTTGATGCATTAAGAAAAAAAGGTAAACAACAAGAAGTTGGTTTGCTCGATAAAGATGCCGAACAAATGAAAGCACCTATTAATGAAATGCCTGAACAAATGCTTGAATGGAAAGAAAAGGGAACGGTCTTGCGTAAAGCCATCGAACGTTTAAAAATTGAACAACGAACAATCGTGGAACTATTTTATTTCCATGGCCTTTCACAAGAATCCATTTCAACAAAACTCGACATACCACTAGGTACGGTGAAGAGTCGAATTCGATTAGCTCTTCAGCATTTACGTAAACATTTAGAGAAGGAAAGGGGGATGTCACCAAATGGACCGTCAGATGTGTGATCAACTCGTTGATTATTTTAATGGACAATTAAGTGAAGTCGAAAAGCATGCTTTTGAAAAACATTTATCGACTTGCGAAGACTGCCAGATAGAACTTGCTGAGTGGCAAGCTTTAACGGATGATTTACCGTATGTTTCGGCTACTATAAATCCCCCTGAAGGTATGAAAGCACGGATACTTAATACAGTCTTTGAAGAAGAACTTGAAAAAGAAAAAACACCAGTTACACCTATCGTTTCAAGTGAAAAGGTTACACCTAAACCTATAAAAAAGAATAGAAGCTTTTCTTGGTTACCTGCTGTAGCTGCTGCATTGATGCTTTCAGTTGGTGCTAATATATTCTTAGCTTCCATTGTAAAAAACCAGCAAGATGATATCGTGGCTCAAAATGAAACAGTCGATCAATTGCTTGCATTCGTAAATTTGAGTCCTGTTGATGGAGATGCTACTGGTACAGCTTCCATTGTGAAACACGGAGATGAAACACGCGTTGTCGTACAGGCAAGTTCCTTACCAGCACTGTCAAATGACGAAGTATATCAAGTTTGGTTGATTGATGAGAATGGCCCAATCAGAGCAGGAACATTTAAATCGGATTCACAAGACGGAGCAGTTGTCTTTACACTACCTGAAGGTTTGAATAAAGATTGGTCGCAAGTAGCTGTCTCTCACGAACCAAATGCCGAAAGTAAATCACCATTAGGCAATGTATTAATGGCATCAGAATTTTAATAAAACGAAGAATTGAGTGGGGTTTTCATGCCCACTCAATTTTTTTGTTTTATGAATGGGACTAGATGGCTGTTTTCATGCTCACTGGGGCAACTTTTGGTCTGAATGGGGCAACTTTCACGCTCACTGGGGCAACTTTTGGTCTGAATGGGACAACTTTCATGCTCACTGAGGCAACTTTTGGTCTGAATGGGACAACTTTCACGCTCACTGGGGCAACCAACCAATTTCCTCCTAATTCCATACGTTTTAATCTTTTCTTTTTAAAAAGTGATCCAAAGTGAATTTGTCTTCGTTAGCTATTCGAAATCAAATAAAACAAACACAGAGGAGAGAATTTAAAATGAAAAAACGCACATTATTAGCAATTCCTTTATCAATGGGTTTACTGGTTCCAACAGCAGCTTTTGCTAACGATCATGAAGGTAAAGCAGCAGAAACAAATGCGGATACTAGCGTCTCTACTCCTGCATCAGAACTTCGTTCAGCATTAGGTCACTTATTCACGGAACATGCTTTCTTAGCAGTTGAAACATTGAAAAAAGGTGCAGATGGCACAGAAGATTTTGATGCATTAGCTGGCGCACTTGGTCAAAACACGGATGACTTAACTGCAGCAGTTGCTTCAGTCTATGGCGAAGAAGCAGGAGTTGCATTTAAAGAAATCTGGAGCTCACACATTGGTTACTTCGTTGATTATGCGACAGCAACAGCTAACGATGACCAAGCCGGTAAAGATAAAGCAGTAGCTGAACTAGATAAATATATTGTGGAACAGGCAGCATTTTTAGAAACAGCTACTGAAGGTCGTTTAAAAGCAGCTGACTTAGAAGCTGGATTAAAAATGCATGTTGATCAATTAGTATGGGCGTTTGACAGCTATGTAGCTGGTGATTATGAAACTTCTTACATGAACGAACGTGAAGCAATTAAACATATGACAATGGTAGCAGCTGGATTATCAACTGCAATCACTGATCAATTCCCTGACAAATTTGAAAAAACAATGGCTGTTACACCTGCCGCTGACCTACGTGCTACACTTGACCAAGTATTTACAGAACACGCTGGTTTAGCAGTAATGACTATGCAAAATGGTATTGATGGAGATCCGGACTTTGATGCATCTGCAGCAGCTTTACTTGCAAATGCAGACGATTTATCAGCAGCAGTTGCTTCCTTTTACGGTGAAGAAGGCGGGGCGGCATTTGAAGAAATTTGGAAATCGCATATTGGTTACTTCGTTGATTACGTAACAGCTACTGCTAACGATGACCAAGCTGGTAAAGACAAGGCAATGGCTGAACTTGATGAATATGTTGTTGATCAAGCAGCATTCTTAGCAGCAGCAACTGAAGACCGTTTACCAGCTGCAGATCTTGAAGCTGGACTTACTGAACATGTTACACAGTTATTAGCAGCATTTGATCAGTATGAAGCTGGTGACTATGAAGCATCTTACGCTTCACTTCGTCAATCTTACGCGCATATGTTAATGCCTTCAGCAGGTTTATCTCAAACAATCGTAGATCAATTCCCAGATAAATTCAGTGGACAATCTATGCCAGACGGTATGCCTAAAACAGGTATGGGTGGTACGGCAGATCAAAGTGGAATGTCTTATGAGTGGTTCCTACTTGGTGGTTTATTAGCAGCAGGTCTAGGTGGCGCATATACATTACGTAGACGTTCGAACGAGGCGTAATGACTTGAAGAAATTACTTAGTAGCATTCTAGGTCTCTCGCTGCTTCTCTCGGCTTGCCAAGCACAAGAAGCAGCATCAGAACCAGAGGCCACTGTAGAAAAGCAAGAGGCTTCCAGTGAGGAAGTCTCCGATTCTACACAAAAACCAGACTTAGCCTTAAGTGATAGCAAACTAACTGCTTCTAAACTCATAAAAGATGAAAGACAAGGTATTGTTCCTTCTCGTCTTCAGATTCCTGCTATTAATGTGGATGCTACAGTTAGTCCATCTGGATTGCTTGAAAATGGAGATATGGATGTACCCAATGATGTTGTGTCGACTGGTTGGTTCGAAAATGGCTATAAACCAGGTCAACCTGGGAACTCAGTTATTGCAGGACATGTTGACGGAAAAAATGGACCTGCCGTGTTTTATGATATTGGAAAATTAAAAAACGGCGATGAAATTCTAGTTACTGGTGAAGACGGATCAGAACTCGTTTTTGTTGTTAATAAGATTGAAATTTACCCGTTTGATGAATCTCCCCTTAGAGAGATTTTCGGATTTAGCAATGGTAGTAGATTAAACCTCATCACATGTACAGGTGAATACAATAAAGATGGTTCATTTTACGAAGACCGACTTGTTGTTTACACCACTTTAAAAACAGCATAAAAAGAGTGAATCTTCCTTAAATGGATGGTTCACTCTTTTTTGTTGTGATATTTAGAAGCCACTGTTTCACTTCTTTAGGTGATTTGAACATAATGACATCAGTTTGGACGTTAGTTAAAATGTCTAACATTCCTGGTCTTGCATCTTTTGGATAACGCCAAATCCATTGAGCGAACTCCCAATCAATTTTCTCAGGACAATTTACCCCCATATCAGGGCGGGTTGTCCCACGGTATATCCATGCACGCTTACACGCGCGATATAAACAAACTATATTTGAAAAATCAAGATAAATGATGAGGTCTGCATATTGCGCTCGCACTTTAATAGTGGAATCATAATTTCCATCTATGATCCACTCAGGTTTCTCTAGTTCGCCTTTCACTTTCTCATTAAACTCAGGCCGTGGTGATGGATTCCACCCTGGCTGCCAAAACAGCGCATCTAAATGAACTATCGGTAAATCCCATTGTTCCCCAAGTCGGCGTGATAACGTAGATTTCCCTGCACCTCCTGACCCCACAATTAATATTCGCCTATGTTTATGCTGCATCTTCTTCAAAGGAACAAACTCCAATCGTATTCCCGTCCAGATCTTTAAATTGATAAAATTCAACATTACCGCCACTTTCTACAGGCGTTGCTTCTACTCCAGCATCTAACATACTTTGATGTGTTGCATGGATATCAGTTGTATGCAAATTGAACCACTCATGCTCTGATGGTTTAATTGTACCCATTTGTGGATTTCTGACGAGTGTAAAGGCGGTTTCCCCGTCCCCGATATCCATGGCAGCATAACCATTTTTCTCATCATGCCATCTCAATGAAAATCCACACTTTTCTTCAAACCATTTAATCGAACGATACATATCTTGCACAGGTAAAAACACCGTATCAATTCTCTTGAACATAGTTGAATCTCTCCCTTTCCACTTAAAGTTAGTAGTTTCATTTTAACAAGAAATCAGAGCATTCGCTATAGAATATTGAAAATTCTGAATAAACGGCGAATAAAAAAGACTCTCCGTAATAAGAGAGTCTTGGAATACCATTATTCTAATTCTTTTTGTTTCGTTTCTACTCCTAGAATAACAACAGCTAGTACACCTATAACTATGGCAACACAGAAAATACTGAAAATCAATCCAATGTCATAACCTCTCATTACAAGTGTCCCAACTAATAAAGGTCCTAAAATACCACCAATTCGCCCAATAGAAGCTGCCATTCCCGCTCCAGTAGCTCGAATAACTGAAGGATATTGTTCAGGTGTATACGCGTATAATGCTCCCCATGCACCAAGATTAAAGAAGGACAAGAAAGCGCCAAATATAATAAGTGACATCGTTGTTTCAGCATTACCAAACGCAAATGCACTTGCTGCTGTTCCTAGTAAATATGTGACTAGCACAAATTTACGTCCGGCTTTTTCAATTAACCAAGCAGCTGTAAAATATCCAGGTAACTGAGCAAATGTCATAATAAGAACATATTTAAAACTTGTAATTAAGTCAAAACCTTTAAACACCATGACACTCGGCAACCATAAAAACATGCCGTAATAAGAGAATACAACAGTAAACCACAAAATCCATAACATTAACGTTGGCTTAGCATATGCTTTTGACCATAGCGCTTTAATGTTTTGTCCATACGTACGATTTCGCACTTTTTTTGCAGTAAACTGAGGTGAATCGGGTAATTTTAATCGTAAATAAATAGCATAAAATGCTGGTAAAGCCGTAATAATAAGAGCAACTCTCCAGCCATAATCTGGAATGATGAAATATGAAATTAATGCAGCTATTAACCATCCTGCTGCCCAAAAACTTTCTAGCAACACTACGATCCGACCACGTTCTTTCGCTTCCACACTTTCCGCTACAAGAGTTGACGCCACAGGAAGTTCTCCACCTAGACCCATCCCTACAAAAAATCTAAATATCAAAAAGATAGCCAGAGTTGTGGAAAATGCAGAAAGTCCACTTGCCACAGAGAATAGGACCAGCGTAATTATAAATACACGCTTACGACCAACTCGATCGGCAAGTAAACCAAATACAAGTGCGCCTATTGCCATACCAAAAGAATTTACACTGCCAATCCAACCCATTTGACCTGGAGATAAGTTCCATTCAATAGCTAAAGCTGCGATAACAAATGATAAAATTCCCACATCCATCGCATCGAACATCCATCCAAGCCCGGCTATCCCTAATAATTTATTACGTGTTAAAGGCTTAACTTCTTTTTCTTTTATGGTAGTCATACATAATCTCCTTGTCATGACACATGTCATCATTTGTCTTTACACAATAGTATAGTGGTATAGACACACACACGCAATACCGTAAGGCTTAGCAATCAATTTGAGCGACCCCGACGGTAGAAGAAACAAATCTATGGTTTGGAGATATTTTACACAACCTGGAGAGCTTGATACATAAGAAAAACCGGGCAAAGTACGCCCGGTCCTTTAAGATGGGTAACCATAGATACCCGTTTATTTCCGCTACGGTGGACGCTTTTCGCGGGCTTGGCTTCAGTCTCCTCGTCACTGCGAAAACATGTGCTCCTGCGGTTACTCGTCGCAAAGACACTGGCTTTTGGCCAGCATCTTTCCTGCGGTGTCTTCAGCTCAAGCTTTTCCCGCAGAAGTCGCCACCTGCGCTTCAATCAACTAGTGTGAATTTATCCATCATTGCAACGAATTCTATTTTTAGTGAGAATTATTTGAAATCTTGAGCGACACAGCTAGCAGGAATACTTCTTCTACACTATTTCTAAAAAGAGAAATACTTGCTCAAAATACCAGAATTTCAGTGTTCATCATGCAAACCACCGTTCCGCAATCCCTTCTTTTTAAGTTGTATTTTCTTTTATGATCAATTCGAAAACATTTACTTGATTGAAGCGGAAGGAGGCGAAAAAAGCATGTGCTCCTGCGGTTACTCGTCGCAAAGATATTGGACGAATAACAGTTCGTCCAATATCTTTCCTACGGGATTAGCGGGACAGGTGAGACCCCGCAGTGGAGCGATAAGTGGAACAAAGTCTAAGAACGTCACATCATGTGACAACGCCTTTGTGACCAACATCGTGTTGGCCTGAGGAGGCTCTCCGCCCGCCCCTTGGAAAGCTTCCGCCTGGAGCTCAAATCAGCGGTATCATACTAGAACCTACTCCTTAAAATACCCGGAATACTGGATTCATGGCACTTCAAATTTATATACTTTCTTATTTTGCTAAAAAGCACGTTCCTTAGCAATGTAAGAAACGTGCACTTTCCTTCTACGCAATTAATAGCAAACTTAGTGCCATCACAGCCATACCACCTACTACACCATAAATAGACAGATGCGCTTCATCGTATCTTTGAGCAGCAGGTAATAATTCATCTAACGAAATAAACACCATAATACCCGCCACTCCGGCAAAAATCATACCGAACATTATATCATTTAAAAATGGCATTAATATTAAAAAAGCAAAAACAGCACCAACAGGCTCTGCTAATCCAGATAAAAATGACCATTTAAATGCTTTTTTACGGTCCCCAGTTGCGTAATAAATTGGCACTGCAACGGCAATTCCTTCAGGTACATTGTGGATCGCTACTGCAATAGCTATAGCAATCCCTAAATTAGGATCTTGTAAGGCGGAGACAAACGTTGCAATTCCTTCTGGGAAATTATGAATTCCTATCGCCAGCGCTGTAAATAAACCCATACGCATTAATTTTGAATGTTCGTCATTAGATGGTTGTTTATCCATATCCTCCACACCTTTAACTTCATGAGGATTAGTAGATTTCGGCAATAATTTATCGATTAATGCAATTAAAAATATTCCACTAAAGAACCCGATAACAGTTAACCAATACCCTTGAGAAGAACCTAATTCATTAACTAAGGCATCTTTGGCTTTTACAAAAATTTCAATCATTGAAACGTAAATCATGACCCCTGCTGAAAAACCTAGTGCTAACGATAAAAATTTGGTGTTTGTTCGTTTAGTTACTAAAGCTAATAAACTTCCAATACCTGTTGCTAAACCTGCAAAGAGTGTTAATGCTAATGCAAATAGTACATTTCCATCCATTTCCCCATCTTCTTTCTCTATCCATCTGTTAAATTTATTTTATGAGAAAAGTTTCAGTTACACAAATATCTTCAACTTTGAAGTCATGAATTCAACAGTCTCTTTGTACAAGAGAATGTTTTCTATATCTTGAACAGGTTCTTTCTCCCACTTGCCAATAATTATTCTCACCAGAAAATACATATAACAATGTTCATATTGATACAATAAAAATGCCATGAACACGGGTTCATGGCACTCTAAATTTATATACGTTCTTTTCTTTCAAAAAAGAATCCTACGTAGTAAATAGCGTAAGCTTCCGTCTATTCTGGTTGGATTATTCTTTTTTTGAAGTTGCGATTTCGCCATTCATACCATACCACCACTACAACGAAGAAAGCATAGCCGCACATCCAGCCAGCTACCACGTCCGTACCATAATGATGATTTCCAGCAATACGTGATAAGCCCACTAGTAACGTTAGCACAATTGCACTAAGCCAAATTGCAATACGTCGTTTCATAGACATTTGACTTTCGGTTAATAAATAAGCATACGTAAATAAGTACAATAAGCCAACCATTGCATGAGCCGAAGGAAAACTAAAACTAGTTAGTTGGT
Organism: Paenisporosarcina antarctica; assembly: GCF_004367585.1. GTDB lineage: Bacteria > Bacillota > Bacilli > Bacillales_A > Planococcaceae > Paenisporosarcina > Paenisporosarcina antarctica. Next base: position 346,528 of record NZ_CP038015.1, on the reverse strand, counting down.
GAGGAATATCTGGGCGTACCCTTTGCACCCATTCCTTTAAGGTATGATTCAATAAATTTCCACCAGCTACCGTAAATAACACAAATAACACGCCACGGTGGTTACCTCTTCTAAATGCTAAATATAAAATCAATAAAATTGCTGCAGAACCAATCCACATAGGTTCGCCAATATAATGGAAGAAACGAATAAATTCATTTCCAATCAGTGCTTTTCCTATTTTTTCATCAAACTCAATCATTTCTTCATAAGTAAAACTAAAATATAAGGCAATAAAGCCGATGAGCATCAAAATAGCCAACGAATAAAACCATTTCTTCACGACATTCACGCTCCTTATTTATAATAATCTTATCATATTCCTTCTACTAATTTCCTGGAATTTGTCGAATGACTATGACTTTCGTTTCAAATCAAATGAGTTACGTTTAATTCATTCCTCCAGTGGTAGAGTACTAACGTGTCAGAATATAAACGATTTAAAGGAGGATTTTAAAATGACGGTAATGTATAAAGAATATGTAACTGATGAAGAAGCCATACTTGGGATTCAAGATATTAAAACTAAAGGTGTTCATGAAGATGATATTTATGTACTTACGCATGAAAATCACCGTACAAATCAGGTAGCTGACATGGCAGATGCGAATACAGTTGGTGTTACTGAACAAGGATTAGGAACATCGATTGCAAATGTTTTCCGTAAAAAAGGAGACGAGCTTCGCGCACAATTTGAAGAGTTAGGATTTAGTCAACCAGAAGCAGTGCAATTAGAAGAAAAGCTAGACGAGCATAAAGTAATTGTAGTTGTGAAAAATTCACCTGTAGGATTTATGTACTAATAATTCCCAAAAAAGTAGCGAGCATTTTATATGCCCGCTACTTTTTTTATTAAATGAAATTAAGCTTACAGTGCAGCTTCTGCATCTTTCACCATTAATTTAACTGATTGTAAACCTCCACCTGATAAGTACCATTGGCCAGGATTTAAGTAATGAATATTACCATTTTTAAATGCATTCGTTTTTTTAACAAGTTCATTTTCAATTGTACCCTTGGCATTTGCATCCGCATTTACAGCTGCATCACGATCAATCACGAATAAAATATCTGGATTCGTTTCTAAAATATACTCAAACGTAATATTTTGACCATGAGTTGACGTTTCAATCCCTTCGTCTGCCGCTTTGAAGCCAAACACATCATGCAAAATCCCAAATCTAGAGCTTGGTCCATATGCACTTACTTTTCCTTCATTGCTCATAACGATTAACGATTTTTGATCAAGATTTGCTGCTTTTTCATGAATAGCCTCAATTGAAGCATTAACATATTCTAATTCTGCATCCATTTCTTCTTTTTTATCAAATACAGAAGCTATTGTTTCCATATTCTCAGTAAATGATTGCATATAGTTTTCGTTATCTATTGCTACATATATAGTTGGAGCAATTTTAGCGAATTCTTCATACATATCAGCTTGACGTCCTGATATGAAAATTACGTCTGGGTTCATCTCGTGAATAGCTTCAAAGTCAGCTTCTTTTAAGCTTCCAACATTTGTGTATTCTGTACCAGCATATTTTTCCAAATAGTCAGGTATAGATGCTTGAGGAACACCCGCAACTTCAACACCTAATTCGTCTAATGTATCCAACACACCGAAGTCAAAAACAACTACGTTTTTTGGATTTACTGGAACTGTCGCTTCACCAAGTTCATGTTTTATTGTTACTGTTTTTGGCTCTTCTTTTGAAGCCGAAACTTTCTCGGTAGCTTCTTCTGAACTTCCACACGCTGTTAATACCACTAACATCAATGTAGTAATGATAAATAATGACCACTTTTTCATTTTATTCTTCTCCTTGTAATGTCGAATTAAAGTAAACACAAATACGACAATTGTTTAGTTGTTGTACATGAATATCCATATCATAAATTTCTTTTAACGCATCTGACTGAATGATATCGTTTGTTAGGCCATCTTTTATTACTCTACCGTCTTTCAAAGCAACAATTCGATCTGAATAGACGGAAGCAAAGTTAATATCGTGCAAAACGATTACGACTGTTTTTCCTCGTTCATCCACTAATCTTCGTAAAATTTTCATGATTTGCACTGAATGTTTCATATCTAAGTTGTTTAATGGTTCATCAAGCAAGATCGTATCCGTATCTTGAACAATTACCATGGCTATGTATGCTCTTTGTCTCTGTCCACCAGATAATTCATCCAAATAAGAGTCTTCTAGTTCACACAAATCCATATAGCTTAAAGCTTCATTGACTTTTATCATATCTTGTTCAGTTAAGCGACCTTTTGAATACGGAAAGCGCCCAAATCCCACAAGTTCTTTGACAGTCAAACGGACATTAACCTGGTTTGATTGTTTTAAAATCGAAACCCTTTTAGACAACTCACCTGATTTAATCTTTTTGATATTCTTCTTATCGAGCAACACTTCTCCGGAATCAGCATCTAACAAACGACTTATCATTGATAATAGAGTAGATTTCCCAGCACCATTAGGTCCGATAAACGATGTGATGGTGCCTGGAACTATATCTATAGACACTTGATCGACGACAGCTTTTTTCCCATAAAGTTTTGATAAATCTCTAACTTGGATCATGTAGATTTACTCTCCTTTAATAGTAAGTAGATAAAATAAACACCGCCGATAAAGTTGATAATGACGCTAAGTGTTGTGGAGAAAGTAAATATTCTTTCGACTACCCATTGTCCGCCAACCAAGGCGACTATACTCATAAGCATCGCGCCTGTTATAAGGATCGAATGTCGATAACTTTTAAAGAATTGATAGGATAAATTTGCCACTATCAAGCCGAAAAACGTAATAGGACCAACTAATGCAGTTGAAATAGCAATTAATACCGCCGAAATGACTAACATCTTCTTAACAATTGATTCATATGGAACACCAAGGTTGATCGCCGTCTCACGTCCTAACGAAAGTACATCTAAAAAATGAATGGAACGCCACCCAATTAGAAATACAATAGCCGTGATAATGAGAGCTAACCAAACCAAATCGGTACTTACATTGTTAAAACTTGCAAACATTCGATCCTGAACAATAGAAAACTCATTCGGGTCGATAAGAACTTGCAGGAATGTAGATATACTTGAGAAAAATGTACCGACAATAATGCCTATTAATAATAGAAAGTAAATGGGTTGATTGACTTTACTGTTGTTGAACAAAAATCTGTACAACAATAGCGCAAAAATAATCATCGCCATTACTGACAATATGAAATTCACTTGTTTGTTAACGATGGTTATGTGATCAGACCCTAAAAAGAAGATAAGCACAGTTTGTAACAACAAATATAAAGCGTCTAACCCCATAATGCTTGGAGTCAATATACGATTATGTGTAATCGTTTGAAAAATCACGGTTGAGTAAGCTATCGCACAACCGGTTATGACCATTGCAAGGACCTTAATCCCACGACGTGGTAGCGCATAGTCATAGCTTCCATTTAAACCTTGAAATAAATATACTCCCACAAAAATGATGGACAAACCTAGTAGTATAAATAACTTTGTTGAATTACGCATAGGCCCTCCTTCTGAACAATAGGTAAAGGAAAATCCCACTGCCTATAACTCCTACCATTAAACTAATAGGAATTTCATAAGGGAAAATGATAATTCGACCCAATATGTCACACACCAATAAGAAAAGTGCACCAAGAAGTGCGGTATGTGGCAACGTCTTTTCTAAATGATCTCCTTTAAAAATGGATACAATATTTGGAATGATCAACCCTAGAAACGGAATAACACCAACTGTCAAAACAACTGTCACCGTAATTAAAGCCACTAAAATTAAACCCAAATTTACAATCCTTTTATAATGAAGACCTAAATTCACCGAAAAATCTTCACCCATTCCCGCGACAGTAAACCGGTTTGCAAATAAATAAGCGACAATTAGAACTGGGATGCTTATATATAGTAGCTCATAGCGACCTTTCATCATCATAGAAAAGTCACCTTGTAGCCACGCAGACATATTTTGAATTACATCTGCTCTATAGGCAAAGAAAGTAGCGATGGACGAAAGAATATTTCCGAACATCATACCTACTAGGGGAATAAAAATAGCGTCCTTGAACTTAATACGATTAAGTATTTGCATAAATAAAAACGTGCCGGCAAGCGCAAATACAAAGGCTACTGTCATTTTTTCTAACATCGATGCATTTGTGAAAAGCAACATCGATACAAGAATACCTAAACGTGTTGCATCGAGCGTTCCTGCAGTCGTTGGGGAAACAAACTTATTCCTACTTAGACTTTGCATAATTAAACCAGCGATGCTCATTCCAGCACCAGCAAGTAGGATGGCGACCAAGCGTGGTAGTCGACTAATCAGAAAGATTTGTGTTTCTTCTGATTTAAAATCGATTAAATCAGCTGGTGTTATGGAACTAACTCCAACAAACAATGACCCAATTGATAATATGACTAGCGCCACGATTAATATGGTTTTCTTCATTATATTTCCCCAATTCTACACACTTAGAGTAATCGCTAAATGGTAATGAAAATCATTATCATTTACTCTAAAAATAATTATAGCACTATTATTTTCCAGGTCAACTGCTAAATGAAAATGATTTTCATTTAGCGGAAATGGATTTTTCCTCAATAAAAAACAGCCTTCCCGAATTGGAAAGGCTGTCAATTTACATTTCTTGTGCGCTATCTATTACTTCCTGAGGCACTGAAATCGGTTCGATTTCATTAAATTTATTGAAAGTAGATTTCATATTTTGAGACATCTTCATTACATCACCTTCAACCGTTACATTCATTTCCAAGATCATATTAAAAGCAGTTGTATTAAAGGTTTCTTTATCAATGAATATTTCATAATCCACTTTTTTTATATTCATGCCTTTCAGCATTTCTTCTTGGTCTAGCTGCATTTCGGGCATTGTTTCAGTTAATTGTTTCTTGATAAATTCATTAAATTTATCTCCTGATGCAGACAAATTTAATATATACATATCTTTTGTTTGTTCAAACGTAAAATCGTCCATAAACACTTCTAAATCTTTCAACTGCTGAGATGGATCTGCTTGCTTTTGAGACACTGCCATCATTTGCTCAAACATTTCTGTTGGTAGTTTCAACCATTGTTCCGACATGCTTTGATTCATAAAGAAGCCCTCTTCTGTCATATAACTTTCAATCTCAACTTCTTGTGGTTGTGCAGAAGAACCTTGCCCTGGAACCGTTGTAGATGTTGTACCTTTTTGGTACATACTTAAAGGATCTACAAGCATGTCCATGGTCATTTTAGTTTCTGTATTCATCTCGACATTTTGCGAAGGCACTTCGATGAACTGCGCCATTTCAATATCTGCATTTAAGCTTTTAATAGATTCCGATTGCGCAAGAGACTTTTCGAAAACTTGCTTAAGTGTTAATTCGCTTGTTTTATCTTTAGCCGTTTCAGAAGTAGGAGTTGCAGTTGAATTACATGCGGCTAAACCTAGTGTTAAAACACTAGCAACCATGAGTGTCTTCCATTTATTCATGTTATCTCCACCTTTACCTGTATTTTCTTTTCTTCTATTAATACGGGTTTACTCTTAAAAGGTTTCAATTGGTAATATTTAAAATTTTTATAGTAAGCGATATTGTTAAACATACAAATGAGTACAATTTACGCTTAGCTTGCCGCAGGAGGAAACTTTTATTAATCAAGACCTAGATGGATATTAATTGAGAATGACAGGTTTCAAGTCCGCTTCAGACACGACACCTGCCACACAATAATCTAAAGAACAACTAGTTGGGTTTGTGACTGCGTCACTTCACCAAATTATTTTTCAGATCATCCTGCGACGGGTGTGCGTCCTTCGCTCCCTTGCAACCTGAATGCACACATTTTGGTTAACTAAAGATTAGAAAGTTTCTTTAGTTAGACGTTCGGTCGAAGATGCAATTTCGACCTCTTTCTGCTTTATTTATTTTTGCTAGTAATCCATTCTGTTGATATTAAATACAGAGGAAGCAGACATTTGCGTCTAGCATCCCGCAAGAAAGTATTTGGGGCCATAATGTCTAGTAAGTCCTAATATAAAATAAGTGGAGAAACATGAGTCTTTTATTTGCATCTAAATTAGAAATTGTAAACAGTTATAATTTTCTGTTTTGCACATGATGAACTTATGAATGGTTGATTGGAGTGGTAGGCGGCGAGGAAAACATGTGCTCCTGCGGTTACTCGTCGCAAAGATATTGGACGAATGACAGTTCGTCCAATATCTTTCCAGCGGGAAAAGCGAGACAGTCGAGACCCCACAGGGAGCATTTTGCGACCGAGGAGGCTCGACCTCGCCCGCGGAAAGCGTCCGACTACAACGGAAATCAACCTCTACTAACAATAAAAAATTAACTGCCCTTAGTCATATTTCATGACTTTTAGGACAGCCCCTGTTTTTTGAGACGAGTAACCACAGGAGGTACTCTTTGAATAATGAGACAAATAAGTATGTGGATTTCATTCATGTTGGCTCATACGGAACGTGCAGCTAGCGCAAATGTACGATAAACAACCGGATAGTAAAAGAACACAAAAAAGCCTACCGATAAACGAATCATCCGGTAAGCTCTTTGTGTTTTATTATTAACGTATTCCACGCATAAGGTTTTCGATTTTTGAAGCAAATAAATACAGCAATAAACCGATTACTAATGCAATCCCACCGATGACACCAAAATAGATGATCTCATTTTCAGGGCTGTACAATTTTACAACTTGAGCATTAATTGCTTGTGCAGAAGCATTTGTTAAGAACCACAAACTCATCGTTTGGGCAGCAAATGCACCCGGTGCTAGTTTTGTTGTTACTGATAAACCAACTGGAGAAAGAAGTAATTCACCAATTACTACTAGGAAGAAACTTAACACTAACCAATATGGACTAACTAATGTTTCGGTTCCATATAGGTAAGCTGGGATAATCATCACTAAGAATGACATACCTGCAAAGAATAAACCTAACGCAAATTTCTTCGGTGTAGATGGTTGTCTTTCAGCAAGACGTACCCAAAGCCATGCGAATACTGGCGCAATTGCAATAATGAATAGAGGGTTTAAAGATTGGAACCAAGCTGGAGATATTGTCCAAGATCCAATCGTTAAGTCTGTTCGCTGGTCTGCATATTGAGCTAAAATAATGGCACCCTGTTCTGCTATCGCCCAAAATACCATAGCCGAGATAAATAGTGGGATATACGCAAGAACACGTGATTTCTCATCTGCATTTGTTTTGGCACTTCGGTACATTACGATAAAGTAAATCGTAGGAATTACAATACCTAAAATTGACACAATCATCGTAAATACATTAATTGTCATAACTCCAGTTTGAATTAAAATAAAACCAATAATAATAATGGCAAGTAGAGCAATTGCCAAACGTCCGAAAATTTTCTTACGCTCACCTTTTGCAATGGGGTTCGGCACATATGAACCAGCTAAACCAAGGTATTTCTTTTTGGTAATCATAAAGACGATTAATCCTAATAACATACCAACTGCAGCAATACCAAAGCCTAAATGGAAGTTATATTTAAGGCCAATTGTACCTACTACTAATGGTGCGATAAATGCACCCATGTTGATTCCCATGTAGAAAATACTGAAACCAGAGTCACGACGGACATCGTTATCTGAATACATTTCTCCGACAATACTTGAAATATTAGGTTTTAATAAACCTGTACCAATGATGATAAATGCCATCGATATGAACAATGTATTTATTCCACCCGGTAACGACAAAGCAACGTGGCCTAACATGATGGCTATACCACCGTAAAATACGGTTTTGGTCGTTCCAAGTAATCTGTCAGCAATCCATCCTCCGATAATCCCGGACATATATACAAGTGACCCGTATACTGCCATAATCGAGTTTGCAGTAGATTGTTCTAAACCAAGTCCGCCTTGATTTAGTTCATAGTACATATAGTAGAGCAAGATTGCGCGCATACCGTAGTATGAAAAACGCTCCCAAAACTCTGTAAAGAATAAGCTTAATAAGCCTTTTGGATGTCCAAAGAATCCTTTTTGAGGAACGGACTTTACAATCTCTTCTCTTGTCGCCATATTTTTCACTTCTTTCTTTTAAATTTTAAGAAATACACATTCCTTTTTTATGTAGAATGTACAAAATATACTGATAATAAAGGTTTAATTGCTATATCAGTATAAAGACAACTTTAACAGTTTAACGTTCCATCTTTTAATTGTCAAAAAACATTCGGAACTTGAAATACTTTAAAATCCTTCGAGTTTAGAAGTTTTTATGTCGTGTTTTGGATATTTCGGCTATAATTCTTATATCAAAACATCAAGGAGAAACTTAATGATAAAAAAATTCTTTTCGTATTATCGTCCACATAGACGATTGTTTATAATCGACTTCAGCAGTGCTATTATCGTGGCTATTTTAGAGTTGGCTTTCCCATTAGCTGTTCAATGGTTTATTGACGAATTACTTCCAACCGAAGAATGGGATACGATTGTCACAGTTAGTGTCCTGTTACTAGCCATTTATTTAATTAGTACCGTACTACAATATATTGTTAGTTACTTAGGACACAAGCTAGGTATTAATATAGAAACGGACATGCGTGAACAGCTCTTTACTCATGTACAGCGCCAATCTTTCCGTTTTTTTGACAATACCAAAACTGGCCATGTGATGAGCCGTATTACAAACGATTTATTTGACATTGGCGAGCTCGCCCACCATGGTCCTGAAGACTTCTTTATCGCAATCATGACGTTTATTGGTGCATTTGTGATTATGTACAACATCAATCCTGAGCTTGCTATCATTGCGATTATTATGGTTCCATTCCTTACAGTACTTGTGGCATTTAGTAATATTAAAATGAATCGAGCATGGAAGAACATGTACATCAAAATTGCCGATGTAAATGGTCGAGTAGAAGACAGTGTTTCTGGTGCTCGTGTTGTTCAATCTTTCACAAATGAAGAGTTTGAAATCCATCGCTTTAAACATGACAATGGACAGTTCCGGTTAGCTAAACTGGTCGCCTACAAAGTAATGTCTGGAACACATTCCAGTATTTACATGATGACTCGTCTTATGACATTGGTCGTATTGGTTGTTGGCGCCTGGTTCAATATTAACGATAAATTAACGAATGGAGAGCTTGTTAGCTTTGTCTTATTTATAAATGTTTTAATTAAACCCGTCGATAAGATAAGTGCTCTACTTGAACTTTATCCAAAAGGTATGGCTGGCTTCAGACGATTCTTAGATTTAATTGAGCAAGATCCAGAAATCGTGGATCGAGAACACGCAAAAACGGTTGATCATTTAAACGGTGACATTTGGTTTAATGATGTGGACTTCGGTTATGATGAACACAAAAAAGTACTCTCAGGTATTAATCTCAAGGTGAAAGCTGGGGAAACTGTAGCCTTTGTTGGTCCTTCTGGTGCTGGTAAGACAACGATTTGTTCATTGATCCCAAGATTTTATGATGTAACAAAAGGATCAATCTCAATAGATGGACTAGATATTCGGGATATGACAAAACACTCTTTACGATCTCAAATCGGAATTGTTCAACAAGATGTATTCTTGTTCACAGGAACGGTCCGTGAGAATATTGCCTATGGTAAAAAAGGGGCAACAGATGACGAAGTACTAGAGGCTGCTCGAAAAGCTCATTTACAAGAATTCATTTCGGAACTTTCTGATGGATTTGATACACAAATTGGTGAACGAGGCTTGAAATTATCAGGTGGCCAAAAGCAACGTTTAGCAATCGCTCGTATGTTCTTGAAAAATCCACCAATCCTAATTTTGGATGAGGCAACTTCTGCTCTTGATACAGAAACCGAAAAAATCATTCAACAATCTTTAGCAGAACTTGCTGAAAATCGGACAACGCTTATTATCGCTCACCGATTTGCAACAATTCGGGATGCTGACCGCGTCCTAGTTGTTACCAAAGACGGGATTGCAGAGGATGGTACGTATTCAGACTTAGTAAAAGCTGATGGTTTGTTCGCACGACTTCATAACATTCAGTACCAAGAAGTATAAAGAAAAGAAAAAAACGCATTCCCGAGATAAAATCGGAAATGCGTTTTCTTATTTTCCAAGAACAAACTCTTGGTAACGGTCATAATCAGCTTGTTTTAATTCGACTTTTAATAATGTACCATCCTCTTCATACTCAGAGGTGTGAACAGATGCTTGGTCATTTAAATAAGATACCACGTCCCCACGTTCATAAGGGATAAGCATTCGACATGTCTTATAGTCAGCAAAAATATGAGTGCGAATCAATTCGAGTAATTCGTCTAATCCAGCACCTTCTTTTGCAGAAATCCAGATGTTATTTCCGCTAACATTCGGATAGTTCAAATCAGCTAAGTCAGATTTGTTGTATACCTCAACTGTCAACACATTTTCAACACCTACTGCTTGCAATGTTTCATTCGTAACATCCATCATATAGCGATATTCATCATTTGAAACATCTACAACATGAAGAAGTAGATTAGCTTCGCGTGCTTCTTCTAATGTAGATCGAAATGCTTTTACTAAATGAGTTGGTAACTTACTTACGAACCCAACTGTATCAGTGAGCAAAAATTCTTTTTGGTCGGGCAAGCGAATTTGACGAACGGATGTCTCTAGAGTTGCGAATAACATATCTTTCTCAAACACTTGCTTGTCATCAATCTGTCCAGTTTTAGTAAGTAAGCGATTCATTATCGTCGATTTACCTGCATTCGTGTAGCCCACAATCGATACGACAGGAATTTCATTTTTCTTGCGTTGTTTTCTTTGTGTTTCTCGTTGATCTTTTACATGCTCTAAGTCTCGGCGAAGTTTTGCAATTTGGTCTTCAATCTTCCGACGATCGAGTTCTAGTTTAGTTTCACCAGCACCACGGTTCTGAAAACCACCACCAGCACCTCCTCCTTGTCGACCAAGAGAAGCATGTAGTCCAACTAGTCGCGGTAACATATACTGAAGTTGCGCTAACTCCACTTGCATTTGTGCTTCTTTCGATTTTGCACGACGAGCAAAGATATCTAAAATCAACATTGTACGGTCTATGACTTTACATGCAAGCGCCTCTTCTAAGTTCCGAATTTGAGAAGGGGATAGTTCATCATTAAAAATAACTAGATTTGCATCTGCTTCTTCAAAGAATGCTTTTATTTCATCTATTTTCCCTTTTCCTACGTAATGCGCATGATTCACTTTGTCTAAATTTTGAGTGACTTCCCCCACAACTTCTACGTTTAATGCATTTGCCAAGTTGTGTAATTCTTCTAAACCATACTCAAAGTGTCTATCTTTTTTTAAATTAACGCCAACTATGATAGCGCGTTCTAGTAATTCGTCCATGCAGCAATTCCTCCTATAGTTGCAACCGAGAGATAATTGTATTATTGCTTATTTTTCCACAAATTAGATTTATCTTTATTTTATCATAGTCATTGTAATGCATACAAATTCAGTCGCGCGGCGGCATTTCCGAACCCATGATTAGTCAATTGTACTAACAATAACATCCACTAAGCGCTCTTTTTCATTTGTTAATTGTTGAAATATAAGATTTGTATTCGGTAATTTCAGTGAATTTTCCACTGCAGTTATACTTAACAAATTACTCCATTCTAATACGCTTTGTCTTAAATGTTTAACCTCAATTACACAACTAGAAATGACACTTTTTTCATACTCTTCTTGAATGGATCCATCTTCTCTTAAACTTTGCATACGCTCTTGAAACGATTCTTCCCATTCAATAAAAAAGGGGTACGGCAATTCATCTGAAACTTCCTGCCCGATGAAAAGCATTTTCCATTTCCGAATAAATCCTGAAGATGTCTCACGTTCAGCATCTAGTACACCAGAAGTTAGCCATCCTTCACTACATAATCTATCATTTAGTTTACTTATATTATCAGTTCGAAAACAAATACTTCCCCATCCTTCTCCACTTTCTAAATCGTGCAGTAAGAGCTTTGTAAGAGGATGATTTACTTGTTTTGCAACGTCAAAATTTTCCACAGATAAATATTCTATATAACTATTTTTTGTATAAGTTAATGCATTTACGGTTCCCCAATTCTTGTGACGCCCCCCGATTGAAGTGCCTTTGTGTTTTTGTACATTCTCTTTTGGAGATTGTTTACTAAAATACACAACATGATCAAGTTCTATCATAGCTACCATTCCTCTCCTCTTTATTATGAAGAGGAAACCTATAAGTCGCAAACGTTACAAATAGGGAATTAACATTTATTTTGTCTAAATTTCAATACTTTTACGTTTTACTTACACCATACCTTTTAATCTACATAATTACATTCATCTATGTAATAATTTTTTAAGTATATTGAAGATATGAATATCTTCAATAAGAAAATCACAAAAAAATCCCACAACTCAAAAGTTGTGGGATTAATCTTTATTTTTCTTGGTCTAAAAGCTTAATTGTTTCGTCAAATTCACGTTCGATTTCTGTATTGTGACGATACGTAAAGATACTCACAACAACAGCAAATAATAGACACAATATGAAACCTGGAACAATTTCAAACATTAGTCCTTTTAAATAGTCATTATTACCCCATATAATAACGGTAATTGTACCAATGACCATCCCAGATAATGCGCCCCATGTCGTTAATTTTCTCCAGAAAAGAGATAATAAAATTACTGGACCAAATGCAGCACCAAATCCTGCCCAAGCATATGAAACTAAATCTAAAATTGATTTATTTTGCTCCCAAGCTATGAACATCGCTACTAGAGAGACAACTAGAACGGCAATACGACCCAATGTAACATATTGTTTGTCCGTTGCTTGTTTTTTCACAACAATTTTGTATAAATCTTCAACTAATGCTGATGAAGTTACGATTAATTGAGATGATATTGTACTCATAACAGCGGCTAAAACAGCGGCCAACATAATACCTGCAACAAAAGGATGGAACATAATTTGTCCTAATGCAATAAATACAGCCTCTGGATTGCTTAAAGATTGACTAGGATTTTGTTGGAAGTAAGCAATACCAATTAAAGCAGTTGCAATAGCACCAAGTAAACTTATTGCCATCCAACCAATCCCAATACGACGAGCTTGTTTTGTTTCTTTAACTGACCTAATTGCCATAAAGCGTACAATAATATGTGGCTGACCAAAGTATCCTAGGCCCCAAGCAACGGCTGAGAGAACACCTAATACAGATGCGCCTTCAACTAAACTTAAAAGTCCTGGATCTACTGCGCGGATACTTTCAGATGCTCCTTCAATTCCACCTACCGCAAATATACCGATAACTGGCACCAATATTAACGCTAGGAACATGATAATCCCTTGAAGAAAATCTGTGTAACTTACAGCTAAGAATCCACCAAATAGCGTATACGCAATTACAACTGCAGAAACGATTAGCAAACCTACATGGTAATCAAGTCCAAATGAACTTTTAAAGAACACTCCACCTGCTACCATTCCTGAAGATACATAGAACGTAAAGAATATAAGAATAATAATTCCAGACACGATACGTATTAGACGCGTTGTGTCTTTCAATCGATTTTCTAAATAACTAGGAATCGTAATTGAGTCATTCGACACTTGAGAGTACGCACGTAAACGTGGTGCTACAAACAACCAGTTTAAGTAGGCACCGACTGTTAAACCTATTGCAATCCAAGCCTCTACTAAACCAGATACATAAATAGCACCTGGTAGACCCATTAATAGCCAACCTGACATATCTGAAGCACCAGCACTAAGTGCAGTTACGCCTGGACCTAATGAACGTCCTCCTAACATGTAATCTGTTAAGTTTGACGTTTTTCTGAAAGAATAATAGCCAATCAATAGCATAGCAGCCATGTAAATAATGATAGCAATTAGTTGATAAACATAATCCGTCATATAAATTCCTCCTTTGAGAATATTATGATTTCTATCTCATCATAACATGCTTATAGAAGAACAACGAGTACATATTTTTAGTGAAATCCAATAAACCTTATAATTACCAATGCTTTGCAGTTTACTCTATTTCCCGGGAAATATGTCGAATTATGCAGGTTGAATTGTTTCTTTCGATAATTCACGCAGTAAATATTTTTGAATTTTACCCGATGCTGTCATTGGATATGCATCAGTAAATTGAATATAGCGTGGTATTTTATGACGAGAAATTTTTCCTTTACAGTATTCACGTATTTCTTCTGCATCAATAGTTAAACCATCTTTAGTAATAATCCACGCCATTAATTCTTCACCATACTTTGGATCAGGTACACCTACTACCTGGACATCTTGAATGCTTGGGTGTTGATATAGGAATTCTTCGATTTCACGAGGATAGACATTTTCTCCTCCTCGAATTACCATATCTTTAATTCTTCCAGTAATTTCGATGTATCCTTCACTATCTAAAATTGCAATATCTCCAGTGTGAAGCCATCCTTCATGATCAATGGCTGCTCTAGTTGCTTCTTCATTTTTATAATAGCCTTTCATAACGTGATAACCTCTTGTACACAATTCTCCAGGCATTCCCGTTGGTAATTCTTCATTGGTTGCTGGATCAATAATTTTCACTTCAACATATGGATGTGGTTTCCCAACAGTTGCTACTCGTTTTTCAATTTCATCATCAGATTTCGTTTGAGTAATAACAGGGGAAGATTCAGTTTGTCCATAACATATAGTTATTTCGCTTGCTCCCATATCGTCAATTACTTCTTTCATTACCTCAATTGGACAAGGAGACCCTGCCATAATTCCTGTGCGTAGTGATGATGTATCGTATTGTTTATAGTCCGGATGATTTAATTCAGCAATAAACATGGTTGGTACTCCGTGAAGTCCAGTACACTTTTCGTCTTGAACAGCTTGTAAAACACGTTTAGCATCAAATTGTTCCACTAATACCATTGTTGATCCATGAGTAACTGCAGCTAATGTCCCTAATACACAACCAAAACAATGGAAGAAAGGCACAGGAATACATAAGCGATCGACTTCAGTTAATTTCATAAAATCACCTATGATTTGCGCATTATTTACAATGTTCATATGCGTCAACATGACACCTTTAGGGAAACCAGTAGTACCAGAAGTGTATTGAATATTAATGACATCATCAAAGTGCAGCGAGTTAAGTCTATCGTCAAGCTCTTTATCACTAATAGTTGTTGCATATGATTCAAACTCACTCCACGTAAAAATGCCAGGATAGTTTTTCTCACCCATGACAATAACACGCTTGAAATGCGGTAAATTTTCACTGGCAATATTGCCTTTTACTGATGTTTTTAATTCAGGGCATACTGCATTAATTATATCTATATAGGAAGTACCTTTAAATTCTTCACCTAAAATAAGCGTCGTTGCATCCGATTGAGTTAACAAATATTCAAGTTCTCTTTCTTGGTAATTTGTATTAACCGTTACAAGAACTGCGCCCATTTTGCCGGTTGCAAATTGACTCAGTAACCACTCTCGTTTGTTGTCTGACCAAATGGCAACGTGCTCGCCTTTAGCAATCCCCATCCCCATGAAAGCCTTTGCTAAATGATCAGTTTCTTTATCAAATTCCTCATATGTTTTACGAATCTGATGTTCTGGATATACGTACGCTTCAGTAGTAGGATATTTTTTTGCTATTTCCCTAACAACCGCTCCCACCGTTTGCTCTTTTAACATGATACATTCCTTCCCCCTTCGTAAACATTCGTGAATAAGTTTATGTTATCACAAAATTCAAGTAATTTGTAAAGATTATCTACCAAAGTAATCCAATAAGTAATTGAATTTATCATTTGTTGTACAATGTGATATTATAAGAAAGACAAATAGTAACTTTATATTCTTCGGGGCAAGGTGAAATTCCTTACCGGCGGTGAGCAAATGAAAATTTGTAAGTCCGTGACCCGGTACTTGAAAAAGTAGCGGTGGAGTTGGTGCAAATCCAACACCGACAGTATAGTCTGGATGGGAGAAGAGTATAGAGAAGTACATTTGTTATGCTTGCGCAATGCTTCTATTCGCTTTGAGGGATCTCTTATTTACTAGCATTAGATTGAATTGCTAGAACATCTCTCACTGATTAAACTTTTGGTACTAAGGAAACTTATATACTCTGGTATCTTTACTATTACGAATCTATGCCTCTATCTTATAGGTATGCTTCTTAAAGGTATCAAAGTTAACGGTCTCATTGGAAATTCGAAAAGGAGCGAAGTAACTTACTCGAGCATTTTTCAAAACTATTACACTTCAAATGCCTTTTGTCACATTATTCTACATTGAAAACTGACGATAGCAACTGGCTACCTTCTCATAGAATCACGAGAAGATGTTAGTATACTGAGTCATGTTTAGATGTCCTTTTAGTAAGCATTGACAAGGTACTTCTGAATCATCCTTTCCTCACCACCCGTTTGCCCCATGGTGGAAAAAAACCCAACAACTATTTTTCAGATTCATATTTACAGTACACAAATATTTATACGCTTAACAAAATATATAACAAGTCTTTATTTATTCATTAAATAGAGCGAACCACAAATTACCTAAACTATAAGACTTCGATTTTCAAATTGATGCTCTTTTCAGGAGGGAGGTTGTTTACTTGTTCACGGGTATCATTGAAGAAATAGGTTCAGTTACTTCTATTCAAAGAAAACCACATGCACTTGAAATGACTATACGAGCAAAAATGATTTTAGATGACGTCAAAAGAGGCGATAGTATCTCGGTTAACGGTGTTTGTTTAACTGTCTCTTCTTTCACGAAAGAAACGTTTGTCGTCGATGTTATTCCAGAAACGTTTAAATCAACCACATTGGCCGATTTAACATCTAAGTCTCATGTTAATTTGGAACGAGCAATGGCGGCCAATGGGCGTTTTGGTGGACACTTTGTCAATGGGCACGTCGATGGAATTGGTGTTATTCGTTCCATTAAAAAAGAGACCAATGCCATTACCAAAAAGATTGAATTAGACCCTAGCCTTATGAAATACATGATGATTAAAGGGTCTGTTGCAATTGATGGAACATCTCTTACCGTTTTCCATGTGGATCGAACATCCATTTCCGTTTCCTTGATTCCAACAACAAAAAGTGATTCCATACTTGGAGACAAAGGCATTGGAGACAAAGTAAATATTGAGTGTGACATGCTTGCGAAATATACAGAACTCATACAGACATCTAAATCGAATATGTCAAAAGATTGGCTACAAGAACACGGTTTCTAAAAGGAGAATTCTTATGTTTTATACAGTAGAAGAAGCAGTTGAAGTATTAGCAAAAGGACAAGCCATCATAGTGGTGGATGACGAAGATCGTGAAAATGAGGGAGATTTTATTGCTTTGGCAGAATTTGCTACTCCTGAAATCGTCAATTTAATGGCTACTGAAGGAAAAGGCTTAATTTGTGTCCCAGTGGCAGAAGAAATTGCACAACAACTACAATTTGGTTTAATGACAGACAGAAACACAGACCCATACGGTACAGCATTCACAATCAGTGTTGATCATAAAGATACAACAACTGGCATCAGTGCATTTGAACGGTCTCATACCATTCTTCAAATGATTAACAGTGAATCTAAAGCAACTGATTTTAAACGTCCGGGTCATGTCTTTCCTTTGATTGCCAAAAAAGGCGGAGTATTAAAGCGTGCAGGACATACGGAAGCAGCTGTCGATCTAGCCTTGCTAGCAGGATCTCCTCCAGCAGGTGTCATTTGTGAAATTATGAATGAAGACGGTACTATGGCAAGACTTGATGACCTCGTAATCATTGCGGAGCGACTAAATATCGGTATCTTAACAATTGCTGCGTTGATTGCTTACAAAAGGGAACATGAAAAACTAATCACCCGAGAAGTCGAAACCTTGTTACCTACTGAATTTGGTGATTTCAAAATTGTTGGGTACACCGAAACCTTTACCGGGAAAGAACATATTGCCCTTGTTAAAGGAGATATTTCAAGCGACACGCCTGTTCTAACACGTGTTCATTCAGAATGTTTAACTGGTGATGTTTTTTCATCTCGCAAATGTGATTGCGGAGCTCAGCTAGAGGCTTCACTTAAACAAATTGAAGCTGCAGGTTCAGGTATTTTACTCTATATGCGTCAAGAAGGCCGTGGCATTGGTTTAATAAATAAACTAAAAGCATATGCACTTCAAGATCAAGGGTTAGATACTGTTGAGGCTAATCACAAGCTAGGTTTTGCAGATGACTTGCGCGAGTATGGAATTGGCGCACAAATTTTACGAGATCTAGGTGTACGAAAAATGAAGTTGCTTACAAATAACCCTCGAAAAGTTGCCGGGATAGATGGATACGGTTTGGAAGTAACTGAACGTGTGGCTATTGAAATACCTGCTCATGAAGAAAACGAAACCTATTTGAAAACAAAACAATCGAAGTTAGGTCATTACCTAAGTTTCTAAAGGAGAAAACAAAATCATGACTACACATTTAGAAGGATATTTAATTGGCGCGGATTTAAGAGTAGGAATTGTCGTTGGACGTTTTAATGAATTTATTACGAGTAAACTATTAGGTGGAGCTGAAGATGCTCTTAAAAGACATGGTGTTGATGATGCCAATGTGACTATTGCTTGGGTACCTGGAGCGTTTGAAATTCCACTTGTAGCTAAACAAATGGCCGCGTCTAAAAAATATGATGCCGTAATTACACTTGGTACAGTTATTCGTGGATCTACTCCTCACTTTGACTTTGTGTGTAACGAAGCTGCTAAAGGTGTTGCAAATGCAGGGTATCAACATGATGTTCCCGTTATCTTTGGCGTATTGACAACTGATACGATTGAACAAGCAATTGAACGTGCAGGAACAAAAGCTGGCAATAAAGGCTGGGAATCTGCAACTGCCGCAATTGAAATGGCTAACTTAATGAAAAAATTCGCTTAATTTATTACCCTGAAGCACTATGCTTCAGGGTTTTTTCCATTTTAAGGATTGGAAGTGATTTAGTATTGAAAACGTTATACTTCGTTCGACATTGTTCTTCGACCGGACAGATTTCTGAAGCTTCATTAACTGAACTTGGACACCAACAGGCACAGGAGTTAGCTTCTTTCTTCAAAGATATTCAAATTGACCACATCATCTCGAGTCCTTTTATTCGAGCTCAGGATTCAATAAGTCCAACTGCACACGAAAAAAACCTTTCGCTCATTATCGATAACCGGTTAGCAGAAAGAATATTGAGCACGTCCGATTTACCAGACTGGCTTGAGCTTCTTGAAAAAACCTTTACAGATTTCAACTTGAAATTTATTGGTGGAGAGTCTAGTCGCGAAGCTACTGACCGTGCTATTGAAGTTGTAAAAGAAGCATCGGGCAATTGTATATTTGTTACACACGGTAATTTATTAAGTCTTATTTTAAAACATTTTGACAGTTCAATTGGGTTTATAGATTGGAAATCACTTAGTAATCCAGATATTTATCAAATCACGATTACCAATAACAAGAGCATAATTAAGCGTTTATGGACATAATGAAACTAGTCTTAGTTTTCTTTTGTGTTCTGGTCAAGTCACATGCAAATGAAATCTCAAATTATAAGTTAGACGTAGTGAATGTGTTAAAATAGCGAAAAGAAACTTAAAAAGAAGGCGAACCTTATGGAATATCAAGAAATGATTATCCAATTAACTGAATTAATTAACAACAAGCAGTTGATATCTGCAACAATAAGTCAACCTCGTGCTAATTCAGATGAAGTAAAACGTGTAAAAATCAAGCCGATTGAATTAAAAGGTATATACCATATTCAGTTTGAATATCAGTACGAACGCATATTAAAACACGAAAATCTTCAACTCGAATTGGCGAGTGAAAAGTTAAATCATTTGTTGAAGCAGTACAGACAAGTACAAGCTGAATTTCAAGAAGAGAAAGTACATATTCAACTATCAAAAAAATTCAAAGTGTTATGGAAATCAGATCTTGTGCAATCTCAAAAAGTGGTAAATCTTTCTCATAACCGAAAGAAAAACTATTTGTTGGACGAAGAAACAGCCTATCCCTTTTTAATTCGCTTAGGTGTTCAAACACCTGATGGCAAAGTTAAAAAGCAAAAGCATGATAAGTTTCGTCAAATTAACCGCTTTGTTGAGTTTATTGATGATGCACTCGACTATCTTCCGAAGGACCGGCCCGTTCGAATTTTAGATTTTGGTTCTGGTAAGTCATATTTAACTTTCGCGCTCTATCATTATTTACACATTGAAAAAGGTTTAGATATTCGTGTCACTGGGCTCGATTTGAAAAAAGAAGTTATTGAAGAGTGTCAACAAATCGCTATTGATTTGAAGTATGAACATCTTGAATTTTTAGTTGGGGATATTAATGACTACAACGAAGAAACGTCTGTTGATATGGTCGTAACGCTTCACGCATGTGATGTTGCCACGGATATGGCACTTGCTCGCGCTGTAAAATGGGGAGCGAAAGTAATTTTAAGTGTCCCTTGTTGTCAACATGAGTTAAATACCCAACTTAATAGCCCCACACTGGATTTAATGTTACAGCATGGCCTTGTCAAAGAACGCTTCGCTGCACTTGCAACCGATTCAATAAGAGCCGAACTATTAAAACTCGTTGGGTATGAAGCACAGTTACTCGAATTTATTGACATGGAACATACACCGAAAAATATTTTGATTCGAGCATATTTCACAGGGAAAAAAACCACTTCAGAAGAACAAGTAAAATACCGTGCGTTTGTAGATTTCTTACAAGTCAAACCTTTCTTAGAGAATGAACTAAAAGACTATCTATGATTTCTATTTGATACATGGGTCAAAAAAAAGACAATCCTCTATATCAGAGGATTGTCTTTTTTTAAATCCAGCTCTTGGCTTTACTACCTTACTAAAAACTCACTTATTCTTTCAATGATACGTCTAAGAACACATATCCCTCATTCTCACGCACTTCTCCAAATGCCACAGGGACGCGAGATGAGAAGATTGGGCCATCAACCACTACTGTATGAAATTCACCATTTTCTCCACAAGAATCGATTCCGAGTTCTTCTAATTCATCCATCAATTCGCGGGTGAAAGTTCGTCCAATGTATTCACGAGACATCATTCCTGTATTGATTACGACAATCACCGCTTCAAAACCGACTTCTAATAGCTCTTCTAATATCGCACGACGAGGCTCTTGCCAAAGTGGATGGATCGGTACAATATTCGATTTTTTACAAGTTTTTTGCACCCATTCAAGATGTCCTTGTAAATCAATGTCACCAAATACTCCATGTGTAATTTCATCTGCTCGACATTCATCCATGGCATCAATAAACTTCATTTCGTAGTCGCTCCAACCCGCTCCGCGGATCATTAAAGGAATACCTATACGCTCTGCTTGTGCGAGTACTACTGAAAATGGCAAGGCGTGTGACTTAGACACTTCTTCATCTTCTTGAAACATTGTGAGCAATCGTTTTGGCTTCATACCTGATTGCACCGCGCGATAAAATGCCATTGCTGAATCTTTTCCACCACTCCATGAAGCAACAAAAGGTTTATTTTCCATTGTCAAACTCCTAACTCTGAGCCATCTCGTATTTCAATAGCGTTTTTTGAATTCTTTAATATAGCACGTACTTGTTTTTTATATATGGTTTCGTATTGATAGGTCCACTTAAACATTCGACTATACATTTTCCATGTAGGTGTATAACTCGCATGTTCAATGCCTCTTTTTTGTTGTAAAAACCTTCGTGAAATCCTGTAAATACGTACAGGTAAACTTGGATGCAAAAAGAAAATTTGATCTGCTTCTTCAAATGTCTTTAACGACCAGCCCAAATGGGCACCTTCGATAATCCACGATGGTTCACTTAATATCGCTTGTAATTTTGCATCTCGTAGTTCCTCTGAATTTCGACAATCACCTATTGTACTTCTCGACCATACCACATCATCTAATGAATACATGGAGATTCCTTTTTGTAGAGCAAGTTTCCGTGCAAGTGTGGTTTTTCCACTTCCCACTGACCCTACAATACGTATTTTAGTTGCCATGTGCCCAAGCAATTCGATTATCCACTGTACGTACCATACGTATCATAAACGTTTGGTAGCCAAGCTTTGGCCAAAAGTACGATGCTAAATGGTTAGGCGTATGCCAGTCTGCTAGAGAATAGTCGTATCCCAACTCTTGTAACTGGGCGTGACTCGCATCAGCAAGTGCTTTCCCTACTCCACGACCTCGGTATTGTGGATTTGTAGATGCAGCTGGAAGCTCCACAGTCCTTTCAGGTGTATACATATTGACTGAAGAATCAGCTTCATAATAGACATGGAAGCCTACTGGAATACTGTCTTGTTCACCGATCATCACAATAGCCTCGGCATCTTTAGCTAGTGCTGCATATCCACTTTTCACATCTTCTAATGATTCTTTAGTAATTGGATTCCAAGAAGGGGCAGAGGCTTGATGAATACTATTCCAGCGCGACATACGCTTAAGAATCTCGGTATCGCTATCTGCTAACCTACGAATACGTAAAGCACTTTTTTCTGCCTCTTTTGCTTTTGGTTCATAGTTTTGAATATCGAGAATTGCATATTTTTGTTCGAACCGAAATCCTTGTTCTAACCATTCATATACATGTCGATCATAACCAATTGGGACGTATACAATATGTTGGAAATAACCACCAGCTATCCATTCAGCACCAGCTTCAGCATACAATAGACGTACTAGCCTCGGATGTGCATCTTCTGCAATCGCTAAACCTAAATAATCGATGATAATATGTCGACCTTTTTTTGCATCTTCTTTAAACTCATACAACATATATCCAATTACTTCGTCATTACGAAGTGCCACTATACCATTAACGAAAGGTTTTTCACCTTCTTTTCTTAGAAGGATTTCTGTTTCTGATGAGTCTTCAAAACGAGATGGTAAGAATGAATAGCGACTACGTTCCACTTGATGTCTTTTCGCTAAAAGAATTGCCATAGCCGGTAAGTATTGCTGGTCAAACCCAACAAATTGAATCATTTGAAGTCCCCCTCAAGTTTGTAATGTCTTACTTTTTTCGCATTCCATTAGTTCCCTTTCTATCCACAGAGCTAGTTGCTATACTTATTACATTCGAAAGGGGATAAACCATGGAGTTAAAACGAGTTGCTTATGGCGTTATTATGGCCGCTACACTAATTTTTGTTCGCTTTATTGATATTTATGTTTATGATATGTCTACTTTTGTATCTATGATTATCATCATTTTAATAATGGTCGTAAGTTACAAAGTGGTTGACCGTTCTACATTTTTCGACCGACTAATTTCAAGGAATACATATTACGTGATGAATACACTCATCATTGCTTTACTAATCTTCGTTTATTATGCTATCGAATCGTAAAGCTGTGCAGATCATTCTTTTCTCTTGTACGGGTTTTGTACTTTTATGATGGACGCTCGTTACTGTTGAATAGACTTCTTCATAAATGTTTTCGATAACTTCATGAAGCTCATTTATTGGGCTCATTAAATCACTTGAAAATACAAATGATGTTATCTACAAGATTCGACATAATAATCAAGTTTCCTTTATTTTATGCATAATACTATAGCTTTATTGTTCCGATTTTAGAAAGCCCATAACTTATTTATAGGTAGTATGTTCAAATTTAAAAAAGGGCTGTCCCAAAAGTCATTTAAAATGACTTTTATTCTCAGCCCCCTTTTCATATTAAAAATTATTTGTATGTAATTCAAGTTGAATTACGCACTTTCAATATTGACAATATTTCTGGCAGCGTATCAATTTCTTTGTCTGCAAGTATATCTTTATA
This sequence comes from Paenisporosarcina antarctica, assembly GCF_004367585.1. Taxonomy (GTDB): domain Bacteria; phylum Bacillota; class Bacilli; order Bacillales_A; family Planococcaceae; genus Paenisporosarcina; species Paenisporosarcina antarctica. The sequence continues at coordinate 322,563 of NZ_CP038015.1, read as the reverse complement.
TTGCCCATTCCTTTTCCAAATTGTCATTAAACCTACTTTTCTGGCAGCTTCTATATCGTTTATTGGGTGATCTCCCACGTAACAAGCTTCACTAGCCTTCACATTCAAACGCTCCAACCCACGTTCAAAAATAGCGGCATCTGGTTTTGACAGTCCTTGCGATTCTGAAATCAATACAACATCGAAGAATGATTCGATTGAAAGAGCCTCAATACTCGCTTGTTGACCGGCGTGGCGACCATTTGAAATAAGCCCGAGCAGAAAATTTTGACGCTTTAAAAGAGTAAGTGTTTCAATTAATCCTTCAAAAGGAACGCAAAATTTGTGAAAATGATTGATATAGTCTTCAAATAATAATTTTTCCATTTCTGCAGATAAATCGATGTCTTTTGCAATTTGTCTATAAACGATGTCTTTAGGGACATAGCCATTGGCATCTAATTCAACAACTCGTTTTACAAATTCCTCTTGTGTCAACGGAAGCTTAAACTTTTGGTGCTGTGCTTTACAAAAAACTAGTAAAGTTGCTTCTCGGTTAAGCAATGTTCCATCCAAATCAAATAATATTGCTTTCAACTATTATCACTCCTATTAAGAAAAGTGTAAAACTGCTTCTAGCTCGACATAAATACTCCAAGTATGAAGCTATTGCTAATTTAAAAATATACTTTTCAGTTTATAGAAAAAAAGACTTGGACAAATTCCGAGTCTTTATCTCCATTTATATTGTTGATCATGTAATAGATTCAAGAATGCATCTACCACTACAGGATTGAATTGCGTTCCTCTTCCTCTAACAATTTCTTGGATAGCTTCTTCAATCGAAAAGGCTTCACGGTAAATTCGATTTGTTGTCATTGCGTCGAATGAATCAACTACTGACACAATCGCAGCCTCTAATGAAATTTCTTCCTCTTTTAACCCATTAGGATATCCTTTTCCATCAAATCGCTCATGATGTTCTTCTACTATAAAAGCTGAATCACGTAACCATTCAACTTCATGTCCTCGCATCATTTGTGCCCCAATAGTGGAATGGGTTTTCATTATTTCCCACTCTTCAAAAGTAAGTTTTCCTTTTTTATTTAAAATTTCTATAGGAACTGCTAATTTTCCAATGTCATGGAAATAAGCACCCCATCGAAGCTTGGTTACGCTTTCAATTGGTTGTTCAAGTTTCTTCCATAGTTCAATAGAATAGTCTTTTATTCGTGAGCAATGATGATATGTGTAGCCATCAACCCGTTCAATGGCAGCTGCGTCTCGTTGAACAATTTCGGTATAATTAAAATTTGTTTCAAATACATCAACTGACATTTCCACAAAAATTTCAACTGCATGTTTGCTATAAAACGACAGCAACTTCGGGTAAATAGATGCATCTAACGTATCGCCTTCTCGAAGAAAGAATGTATTCCCTTCGTATTGCACTTCTATTTCACCTTGAACTATCGTATACAATTCTGTTATATGGTTACCTTCTTCTCCTGAATATCTCACCCAGAATGAACGTTGCGCCAATAACGAGAAAAGACTATACGCAATGGTTTCAGTTTCCCCAATATAAGTCGATACAGCATGACCAATATCTATACGGTCAAGCGCTTGATTTTCTTTAATATATTTGATTTGATCCATTGTTAGCTTCATAGGGGCCTCCATGTAACAAAACCAATTGTTATTATTTACTACAGTTCTTTTACTGTAACTTTTATTGTGTTATTTGTCACTTTAAATCGGGTTATTAGATAAAAAATTCAAATTAAATAGAAATTTCACTTTTGTACTAAAGCATAATAATTTAATAGGTGTAGGTATAGCTTTTTATATTTTTTGTTTATTCAATTCATTTTGTTTACCCCAGTTCGTACTTAGTTTTATTCCGGTTCAAATTGATTTATTCCGATTCAACATATTGTATTCTCGTTCACCCTATTTCTTTCAAAAAACCCCCAAAACACGAAGTGTAAGGGGCTAATTCGATTGATTTTCTCTACCCATTTGAAAGTGTAAGCTGCGTTATGGCCTAGGGTGGCTGAGTTTATTCTGTTCACTTTGTTGTATTCCTGTTCAAACCATTTTTATACCACACACCCTATTTTCTACCAATCTTATCCCTTGATAAAAACTAATATTCTCTTCTTTAACTAGAAAAGCTCTCCAGTAACTGGAGAGCTTTTCAGATTACACTGATACGTGTTCTTCGGCTTTATCTTCTTTTTTCTTTTCCTGCATCTCATAAGATATGCGATCTAAACTTGGACGGATAGTTCCTTTACCTGAATAGTTTTCGATCATTTCTTTCAAATCAACACCTGATGAAGCCTTTAATGTTTCTTGTAGGGTAGACATTAAATTTGTTGCATATGATGTGATTTTATTGGCTCCTCCACCTTCGCCACTACCTGTATCGACCACTGTGATTTTGTCAATATTTGCTAACGGACTTGCAACCTGCTTGGCATATTCTGGCATCATATTTACAACCATGTCAAGAACAGCAGCTTGACCATATTGTTCAAAGGCTTCAGCAATTTTCCATTTCGCTTCTGCTTCAGCAAGACCTTTAAGTCGAATGATATCTGCTTCTGCTTCACCTTGTGCACGCTCAGAGTCGGCTTTCGCTAATCCGTCAAGACGTACTTTATCGGCTTCAGCTTTCGCTCTTGCTTCGATTCTATATTTTTCTCCATCAGCCTCAGCCATTTCACGCGATTTCTCAGCTGCTGCCTTTTGCTCAATTGCGTAACGATCAGCATCAGCTTTCTTTTTAACCTCAGAGTCGTACTGTTTTTCACGACGCAAAATTTCTTTCTCTTCAAGTTCAATTTGCTTTTGACGCTCAATAATTTTTATTTGCATTTCTTGTTCCATTACCTCTTGTTTTGAGCGTGCAGTTTGAAGTTCGTATGCTTGGTCAGCGCGAGCCTTGGCAACATCTTGTTCAAGGCGATATTCCGCCACCTTTAACAAATTCTCTTTTTCTGCTAAAGCAATTTCTGTTGCACGTTCAATTTCATATTGCTGTGCCTCTTTTGCAGCTTCTGCACGTTTAATACGAGTTTCTTTATCAGCATCAGCTGTTGCAATGTCAGCGTCCCGTTTGACTTGTGCAATACGAGGTTTACCAAGTGAATCTAAATATCCGTTTTTATCTCGAACATCTTTGATCGTAAATGACACAATGATAAGTCCCATTTTCGCTAAATCTTGCGAAGCGACACGTTGAACTTCTTGTGAGAATTTATCACGGTTTTTATATATTTCTTCAACTGTCATTGAACCTAATATAGATCTTAAGTGACCCTCAAGTACTTCTTTCGCTTCATTTTCACGATCCTCTTTTGATTTCCCTAAAAATTGCTCAGCAGCAGTTGCGATTTCAGAGATGGATCCACCAATTTTTATAATGGCTGTACCATCTGCCATTACAGGTACACCTTGTTCTGTATACACTTCAGGCGTCATTACTTCTAATTTACTTGATAATAAGCTAAGTGGTTTTGCTTGTTGGAAAACTGGTAAAACAAATGTACCACCACCACGAATAATTTTTATTTTATTACCTGAATCATCTGTATGAACGGTTTTTGACCCTAAATAACTACCTGTAACTATCAATGCTTCATCTGGACCAACTGTTTTGTATTTCGTTACGTATACCGCAATAATTGCAATTAATAGAAATACTACTACCCCAATAACTACACCAATACCTAAATCCACACTCAATTCCCCCATTCTTTTTTCATGAAATCAAAAGCTTCGTATTCTCGAACGAGAAACGTACCTTCTTTTACATCAATCACTAATACTTCTTTGCCATAGTCGATTTCTTCGTTATCGAATCCAATTGCCCGTTTATTGATTAATCCGTTCACGGTTTCGATAACAATTTCGCCATAACCATCAATGGGAATTGGTGTAATTACCTTCCCCACTTGACCAGCTAAAGACTCGTCAGTATATGCCATTGATACCTCTGCTGATGACATCGGAAGTAAGATAAAAAAGTATAATAAAATATCTAAAATCACCCCGACTACAACACTGACAATTAAAATAAACCAACTGTTCCAAAATGTCGAAACTTCGAGCACATAGCCAGTTGCTGAAACTAACGTCCCGAATGCCATAATGACGGAAGGATTAAAAAAAGGAATACCTTCATCTATCCCTTCTATTACATCTCCGAAAAATACATACAGAATTGTCGCGGCTCCCATAATGAGTAATGCATATAAGTAGATTTGTTCAATCGCCATACCAGACACTCCCATTTCAGCAATTCTTTAGTGATACCTATATTTACGATTTCATTTGATAAAAGTTTCATTTTTCAAAAAATTTATTTATTCCAAAAAAAGCTACCATACTCTTATTGTGAGTGTGGTAGCTTTTAATCTTTTATAAGTAGCCCTAGTGATTTTGCGAATCCCATCGCTTGTTCTGGTGAGACCGTACATCCTGACAATTTTTCTACACTCACCGTTAGTTGTTCATATGTACATGTGCTTAAATCAATATTCTCTAAACTCGTTTCTGTAAAGTTGGAACCATCTAATTCACATTCATGGAATTCCACTTTTTCAAATATACATTCAAAAAAATCGGCTTTATTAAACGTAGTTTGCTGAAACTTCACTCGTTTCATTTTACTAAAACTAAATGCAGCATAGTTTGCCACACAATTCTTCATTACAACATGTCCAAATCGACTTTGTGTGCACTGTATTCCTACAAGTTTAGACTGGTAAAACTCCACTCGATGAAACACAGATTCTCCAAAATCAACATTGGACAAGTCACAGCGTTCAAACTTGCAATCGATAAATTCCACTTGATCAAAACGAACTCCATCAAAAACCACGTCACGGAAATGTACTTGATCAAAACTTATTTTGTTCTCTGGTAATTCTAAAACGTTCCAATACGACACAATTCCCCGGGAAATAAATCTCTCTTCCTCTACGTCAATTATAGTCGAAACATCTAATTCTTCGAGTAGTGACGGGATTTTCGGCTTATCTATTTTCAAACTTGTACACCTCTTATAGGTTACTATTAATCTTTTCATCCTACTCTAAAATGTGTAATAAAACCTTAATTTCTATAAAAATTAATTTTCTCATGACATTAATCGTTCTTATTTTCACTTAATTTTTTCTATCCTATCTGCACTAGCTTGTCCTGGAAACGATTGATCGATTTGACTATATGCGACACGAACAGAGTCAAACTCTTTTACAATTTTCAATTGATCCATTGACAGTGTAAACCATATTGCCTCATCGATTTCTTTGAGCATTTCTTGTTCTGTTTGCCCATCTAAATCTGTTGCATCCTTACCACTTATTACTAACACACGTGTATCATCTATTTTGGCAACTGTGCCTTCTATTGACATTGAAGAACCAAATTGTGTTGGGTTATTTTGAAAAAATATCGTAATTGATACTACGACAGCTGCTATAGCAATGAGCGATAAGAGTACGACTAAAATTACGGCTTTTTTGCCTTTCATACTTCTCATTCCTCCTGTTTTGTGTTGGCTAGTGTATATATACGTCCTTTTCGCTCTCCTATTGCTACGAGTTGGTTCTTCGTAACCATATCACGAACTATTTGAGTTACGCGAGATGGAGAAACACCTAATATTTTTTGTAAGTCTACATTTTTCGCATGTTTATGCTCAAGTAAATAGGAGAGTATAGCATCCTCATGTGTTATTTCTTTATGAGTTGATGTTCGCTGGTTATTATTACTTACTTTTTCGACTTGTTCTTTTCTAGGAAGCCTGACGCTTATGCTATCTTTCTGAACAGAAATTTTTGGTTTCTCATCACCTTCACTATAACTATCTATAATTTGACGTATTCCGTCACCACGCCCATCAGTTAAACCAAGGTCAACAAACAGTGCATGTAAAAGTGGATTTCTGCGGACAATTCGTGCTCCTTTTTTTATTGACTCCATTGATAAACCTTCTATTAAAGTTCCAGGTGATGATATTTCCATACGATTGGCAAAAATAATAACAGATACATCACCTTCGATAGAGTAGTCTCGATGAACAAACGCATTAACAACACTCTGTTGAACGAGCTCTCTAGGATATAAAGATTGGACTGTCTGTAACATCGTCATAATTCTACTGACTTGAGTTACAATTGATCCAGAAAAATCACTCACTTGTTGGCAAAATGAAGTAGACCTGTCTCCACTGTATTGCAATAATACTGAGCGTGTATGAGAAGAATCAGCTAACCATGAACCTAATCTTGTTAGAACAAATTCACCATTATTCCATCTAATAATATTGTAAGAAGATAGAACATCTTCTAAATTTTTTTGCATATTTTTAAATCTATCTGTTGTGGTATTCGCATTCTGAATAATATCAATCAGACCTGAAAAATCTTTTGTACGGAAAGTAGTGTTGGTTAGTGCATTTTCCGATTCGTCTAAATAACGTAAGCGCAGAAAACCATGAACTTCATCTGCTGTTTTTAACAATTGTTTTTTTGAGCCATATCGAACATAGAGGTCTCCAAATAACGTATCTCTTTGACGGTAGACGTGTTCAGTTGCTGTGACTCTCACCTCTAAAATAACTTTGCCATCTATATGTTCTTGAATGATCTCAACTAGAGGAAGAGGCTCTACCATTTTACTCAATTGGTCATACACTGCATTTTCCTCTGCTAACGGATTTTCTAATCCTAAAATGTTTTTTTCATCGCTCATTCCAATCTTTATGGTGCCACCTGTTCCATTTGCAAAAGCAATAACTTCTCTATACAGCTTGTTCGTTACTTTATCTTTATATTCAATAGTCAATCCGTTCACCACCTATCGATAATTGTTATTTCTAGTATATCGATAAAAGTTTAAATGCTCCAATATAAAAAAGAGCTAGTTAACTTCCCTAGCTCTCAAATGTGTAACATAAGCGAATCATATCGCGACATAGCAATCCATTTTCATAAATCAGTTCATCATAGCTTCGGGTAAAATAATCGAAATCGACACCCACAATACGAAATCCGCATTGTTGATACAGCTTTAATTGATGAATACTTGAATTGCCTGTCCCTATTTCTAGTTGTGCATATCCTCTTTTAGAAGCCTCTTCAATTGCATGAGAAATTAATTGTTTTCCTAGTCCTTTTCCTTGAAAATCTTCATGGACAGCGACATTCATGATTTCTACTACAACTTTTAGCGTTTCTTTAAGCACATATACAGCGATAGCTTCGCCTGACTCTTCACCTACATAGATCGTGCTACTTTTTATATATCCTTCTACAATTATACGACAAGGATCAGCAAGTTCTAATAACTCCCATGGAGGAGTTTCACCAGGGTTTAATTTACGAATTAACATCATTATTTTGAAGAAAGTTCGAAGCCTTCACTTAATAAGTACTCTTCAGCTTCACCAAATGACTCATGGCTTTCTTCCAAATTGTGTGAGTGATAAATATTCCAAAGAGTGTCTTCATGAACAAGTTTCAATTCTTGTCCTTCAGCATTCATCCACACTTGCTCTTCTACAACTTCTTCTTCAAACTGTTCTTCTTCAGACAAGATGCCAATTGAATCTGCAATCATCTCACGTAACTCAACTTCCGTCGCTTCACGAATGTTAGTCATTCCTTTATTGTCTGATTCGTATTTTTTCAAATCTCCAACAAATACAAAACCATTACCGTTAGGGTGTAGGTGATAAATGACTATTTTTTTATCATATAAACTACCTTCAAAGTGATAGTTCACACGCTTTAACGAAACATCTTTTTTCGTTAGTTCAGGAAATGATTCAATAATTACTTGTTTTTGTTCAAATGTTAACATAATAATCCTCTTTTCATAATGGTTCTTTGGCTAATTATAGCACATGAACACGGTAAATTTTGTTGACACTATAAAACAATAACAGCTATAATCACAGTCATATATGAAAGTGAATTTTGAAAAAATAGTGAAATTATTTATGACTTCTGAAAGTATTATTTTGTGAATATTTCAGTCATATTATTCATTTCATCGATATTTACCTAAGATTTTTCTCTATCAATTATATTAAGGAGGTGTCCATTTGTGATAAAAACAATTATTTTCGATTTAGATGATACATTATTGTGGGATAAAAAAAGTGTAGAAGTTGCATTTCAGGAAACTTGCCAATTTGCCGCAAAAAAACTTCAAATTGACCCTGCCCTTTTAGAAGAAGCTGTTAGGTTTGAAGCAAGCGAACTCTATGCCTCTTATGAGACCTTTCCATTTACTAAAATGATTGGTATTAATCCATTTGAAGGATTATGGGGTACATTTGATGATGTAGGTGAACAGTTTCAGAAAATGAAAGAAATTGTTCCTGGATATCGCATAGAAGCATGGACCAGAGGATTACGTAGAATGGATATTGACGATCCAGAACTTGGAAAACAATTAGCTGAGTATTTTCCTAAAGCTCGGAAAGCTAACCCGTTCATATACAAAGAAACATTCCAAGTGCTTGAACGTCTTAAAGATTATTACCAGCTTGTACTCTTAACCAATGGTTCTCCTACATTGCAAAAGACCAAACTTGAAATAACATCAGAAATTGCGCCTTACTTTACGCATATTATTATTTCAGGCGCATTCGGTAGAGGAAAACCTGATCCTTCCATTTTCGAATTTGCTCTCTCTCAAAGTAACTTACAAGCAGATGAAGCCATTATGGTTGGAGATAACTTAATGACTGATATTTTAGGAGCCTCTCGAGCAGGTATCCGCTCGGTATGGATAAATAGAGAACTCAAACAGCCGGATAAAGAGGTAAAACCTACATACGAAATCACTAACTTGGAAGAGCTATTTTCGATTTTAGAAAACTTATAGTCTAAGTCTTTAAAAGGGTAATAAAAAAGTATGGAAAAATCAATAATGATTTTTCCATACTTTTTTGTTATTTGTTTATTTTCAACCTTCTATAAATCAATCGCAGTGACATCATCAATGTCCTCTAACTCTTTCAATCGTGCAATTTCATTCGGCTCGATGTGTTTATCAATTGTTAACATCATAATCGCATCTCCACCAAGCGCTGATCGTCCTACTTGCATCGTGGCAATATTGATGTTTTCTTTTGCCAACAATGTACCTACACGGCCAATTGCACCCGGTTGGTCAGTATGTTTAATAAATACAATATGTCCTTCAGGAATAACATCTACAAGATAGTTATCTACTTTAACAATACGCGCTCCTAAGCCATTTAAAAGAGTACCCGCGACTTTTCTAGTACCGGTCTCTGTTTTCACTTCGACAGTTAATAAATTCGTGAATCCTTTTGAAGCAGATGATTTGTGTTCGTTGACCTGAATCCCAATACGATCTGCAAAGAATTTCGCATTCACTTCATTCACATGATCACCAAGATTACGTTTCAAAATTCCTTTTAACGTGTTGCGAGTCAATGGGCTCACTTGAAAATCTGCTAAATCACCAGAATAATAAATATTAACTTCTTCAATTACTTCGTTTGTTAATCCAATAACAAACGCGCCTAATTTCTCAGATAAATCAAAGTATGGCTCAATTTTTTTCATAATTTCTTTTGAGACAGATGGAAGATTGACCGGATTTCGAACCAGTCCACCATTTAGGAAATTAACGACATCTTGACTTACGTCTACCGCAACACTTTCCTGTGCTTCAATTGTACTTGCCCCTAAATGTGGTGTCGCTATTACTTCAGGAAGAGTAAGGAGCTTATGATTGACAGCTGGTTCTTGTTCAAAAACGTCTAAAGCTGCCCCAGCCACTTTCTTAGAAACGATGGCATCATACAATGCCTCCTCATCAATAATGCCTCCTCTAGCACAGTTGATAATTTGAACACCGTCTTTCATTATTTTAAATGCTTCTGCATTAATTAAATGCTTTGTTTCTTTCATTAGAGGCGTGTGAACTGTAATAAAGTCTGCTTTTCGCAGTACATCTTCTACAGAACCAAAGTCAATGCCCATCTTCAGAGCTTTTTCAGCCGTTAAAAAAGGATCATAGGCAATTACATTCATTCGTTGCCCTTGCGCTCTAGCAGCTACCTCCGCACCAATTCGACCAAGACCTATGACACCAAGAGTTTTGTTTTTTAGTTCAACTCCTACGTACGTCTTACGATCCCATTTATTGTTTTTCAAGGCATGAAATGCTTGTGGTATTTTTCTTGCAAGTGACATCAGCATAGCCATCGTATGTTCAGCAGCAGAGTTGGTGTTCCCATCAGGTGCATTGACGACAATGATTCCTTGTTCCGTAGCTGCATTTAAATCGATGTTATCTACACCTACTCCTGCACGACCTATGATTTTCAACTTAGTTGCTTTGGCAATAATATCAGACGTAACTTGGGTTTGGCTTCGAACGAGCAAAGCATCAAAATCATTAATACGATTTGCCAATTCCTCTGGTGACCAGTCCGTTTCGATGACAATATTCATTCCCTCCGCCTGTCTTAGCGGATAGATTCCTTCTTCACTTAACGGATCACTGATTAATATATTAAAAGCCATTTAGACTAACACTCCTTGATTCAAGTAAATTTTTTGAGCTGCAGCTGTTCCCGTGCCTAATACAATCTCTTTTCCAATTAACTGTAATCCAATTTCCACCGTACTAATAATTTGAAGAACATCAGCTGGTGAACAGTAACCCATATGTCCGATTCGAACTATTTTGCCCGCTAAATGTTGCTGGCCTCCTGCAATAGATAGTCCAAATTCTTTTTTCAATACTTTCCGAAGTTCTTCCGCATCAAAATCATTCGGTTTTACAGCTGTGACTGTAGGAGAAGCATGCTCATCACTTGTCAATAAAGGGATTCCCATTGCATGAAAAGCCGCGCGTGTCATCTGCATCATCAATGTATGCCTTTTGTAAACTTGTTCTAGTCCTTCTTCGTCTATTAAGTTTAAAACTTGTTCCAGCCCAAATAGTAAAGATAATGCAGGTGTAAAAGGTGTTGTATCTTTTATTAAGTTATCACGATATTTTTTTAAGTCCAAGTAAAAACGAGGTTGGTCATTTTGCTCAATTACCTTCCACGCTCGTTCACTGGCAGCTACAAAAGTTAATCCTGCAGGTAGCATGAATGCTTTTTGAGAGCCCGTTACCATGACATCAATTCCCCACTCATCCATCTGAGTATCTACACCACCAACGCACGAAACCCCGTCTACAACAATCAAAGCGTCACTTACTTGTCGAACAGCTTCACTTAATTCTTTAATTGGATTCAAAATTCCGGTCGAAGTTTCACAATATGTAGAGAAAATAGCTTTTATTTGTGGGTGTTCTTGTAAGTAAGATTTAATTGCGGCAGGGTTTAACGCTTTGCCCCATTCAACATCAATTCTTTGATAGTTAATCTGGTATGCTCCACAAATTTTTGCGAAACGGTCCCCAAAAGCCCCTGTAACAATAACTAATACCTCATCACCTGGCTTAACTACGTTTACTACAGCAGCTTCTAAACCAGCTGTCCCGCTTCCTGTAATGATGGCTACTTCTTGTGAAGTCCCAAAGATCGCCTTCAATTTGGGTCCTATTTTTCTTAGCATATCAGACGTATTTTGTCCTCGGTGCCCAATCATAGGTTGAGTCATAGCACGTTGAACACTTGGTGGTATCGGGCTTGGTCCTGGAATTCGTAGAATTTGTTGATCAGCTAACATAATCATTCTCCTCTCGTTTTTAAAACCAAAAAAACCTTCCTCCTCTTACTAGTGTAAGGGGCGAAAAGTTTGTAACTTACGCGGTACCACCCTTTTTTGCTACCCTTTTTAACAGAGTGTAGCCTCATTGGTTAACATGCTTAACGTGCATGAAGCGAATGAGCTTACAAATAAGGATTCAACTCATCTATTCAAAAGTGCTACATTATGTAGAAATCGCTGATTCTCACCAACCATCAGCTCTCTAAAGATTTCAAACCCATAAGGCGTATCTTCATCAACATATTTTAATAAGTATGGAATTTCATTAAGAATAACAAAATTCAGATAATTGTCAACACGCATTTCTCCTATTTAATCAATGTAACCGTTTACTTTAAAAATAAATATTTATAATTAATTTATTGTCTATTTATACCAACAAAAGATGTTCACTAATCTGAGCATCTTTTGTTGGTGATATTATAACAATCCTATCCATTTCCAATAAGTTGCACTAAATAACAAAATGAGTAAATAACCAGCAATCGTTAAGGGTACACCGGATTTCAAGAAATCTTTGACGGTAAAAGCACCTGTCCCATATGCCAACATATTTTGAGGAGCACTTACTGGTAATAAGAAACCAAAACTAATGACAAATTGTTGAATTAACACAAAACCAATTTCATTCACATCAAGCGCAATGGTTGTTGTTAAAGCGATAAAGATCGGTATCAGAGCTGACGATAAACTGGTGGCACTAGCAAATCCTAAATGGATTAAAATATTAAATAGTGCTAACAAGGCAATGGTTGCCAAAATCGGCATCTCATCAAGTCCCATTGAACCAAATACTTTATCTGAAAGCCACTGTGCACCTTGTGTATCTAAAAGGATCGTTCCAAGCGAAATACCAACTGCAAAAACCAAAATTGTTCCCCAGGGAATTAGTTTTTCAACTGTTTTCCAATCAAATACCCCTATTTTGGGGGTTAATAAAAAGGCAATTGCAATAATGGTGACAGTTGTTGTATCAAATGGATGCAATTTTTCTTCTGTTGCCCAAAAGAATAGGAGAAGCACAGAAACTATTATTAAACGAAGTTCAGAAGATTTAAGCGGTCCTAGTTCTTTTAATTGGCCAACAACCAATTCTGTTCCGCCTTCTACCACTTTAGTTTCAGGTTTAATTATTTTCATCATAATGAAATACAAAATAACTGACATGATAATCGACCATGGCGCTGCGTACATAAACCAGGCACTCCAAGAAATGGTAACACCAAATTCTTTTTCGATAAATCCTAGAGCCACCATATTTTGAGCAGCACCCGTTTTAATTCCGACATTCCAAATTGATACAGACTGAACAGCTGTAATAACAAGCAAAGCACCCAATCGACTATTTGTTGGAAGTCCAAATGCAGCAACCATCCCAAGGAGAATTGGGACAACAGCACCAGCACGTGCGGTCGCACTAGGAACAAAAAATGCTAATACGATTGAAACTAAAATAGCACCAAACACAATACTTCCAGTTTTCGTTCCAACTCTCGACAAAATCCATAAAGCAAGTCGCTTGTGTAAATTAGTTGCTTGCATGGCAGTAGCTAAAAATAAAGCAGCAGCTACTAAAGCGACAGCCGGATTACTAAATCCACCTAAAGCCATTTTAAGTGCATTTTTTGTTCCCAGCATGATGGATGGATCATCGATACTCGGAGCAAGCCCTAAAAGTATAGCGATTAATCCAATTATCATGGCAGCACTGACGGGATAGGAGACTGCCTCCGTTACCCATAAAATAACGGCAAATGCTAAAATTGCTAATCCTCGCTGTCCTGCTACAGGCAAGGCCTCTGGATTTGGCAATAAAACAATAGTGATTAAGACGATGAATGCAAGAATAATCCAAAGAGGCTTACTATTTTTCTTTTCTTGTTTCCTTGGCATTGGTATTTCAGAAGTCATTACAACCAACCCTTTCCTACTATTTTTAAAAAATTTTCAAAATAAATTTAAAGACATTAAACAGATTTGGATACACATAATAAGAAAGAATCTACTGGCTATTACTTTTAGCTATTTTCTAACTAGAATTTGTGAATGTATTACCCTTCCATTATGTTCTTATTTCGTGTAAATATCGCAACATGATCTAAATATTTACGAACTAGTAACTATATTATTCTTAATTTGTACATTATTAAGCCTTTCTTTTTATGCTTTTGTTAAGAATGGTCAGAAGTATTTTCATACAGTCAAATAAATGGAAAAAACCTTCTAAAGAGTTCTTAGAAAGTTTTCTTTTTTCTATTTAATTGTTTTCGATTCTATTAACCTTATGTATTTTTTAACAGTAACTTCCCGTAAGTTGTCTCTACTCAAAATTATTTCCAGCTTGGTTTTCCAATAATTCTTTTAAGAATTCAACATCTTCTGGATAGCTCATTTTCAATTGATCTAATTCCTCAACAGACTTCCAAGCTATATCTAAAATGAATTCATCAGGATCCTGCACGATTAAATCCCCACTTACTACTTTCACTTGAAAATACTGCAACTCATATGTAATTTTATATTCCTCGTTGGTCCCATTCTTATCTTTAAGTTTTGATACGACCTTCACTTTCAAGCCTGTCTCTTCCCGAAATTCACGAACACAGCATTGTTCAAACGTCTCATTGTCTTCAAGTCCACCTGAAGGAACAGTCCATTTTGGCTCTTCATCATGGGCTGCTTGCAATACCACTAATACTTGGTTGTCTTCATTGATGCACACACCCGAGGCACCTTTCCACTTAAACATCGATGTTCCTCCTTACTCAACTTAATGTTCGTAAATCATCTTATGTGTCATTCCACCATCCACAACTAAATCAATGCCTGTGACAAAATCGTTTTGGGGATCCGTTAAATACAGGCATGCTTTAGCAACATCTGAAGGTTTGCCTACTCGCCCCGATAAATGTTGTACGTGATCAATATCTCGAAGTTCACTATAATCACCGGTTTCAATCCAACCTGGTGATATAGAATTGACTGTAATGTGGTGTTCAGCCAGAGACGCTGCAAGTGCGTGAGTAATGGCTATAATCCCACCTTTGGTTGCAGCATATGCTTCAGAATTTGGTTCCGACATCGTTGCACGGGTAGAAGAAATATTCACGATAGCTCCACCACTATCCTGCTTGCGCATGTGTAAAGCTACTTCACGAGAACACAAGAAAACACTTCTTAAATTAGTATTTATCAGGTCGTCCCATTCTGTTATTGATAACTCGAACAAAGGCTTAAAATCACTCTTCCCTGCATTATTAATTAAAATATCGATGCGCCCGAATTTAGCAATTGTTTGCCCCATTAAACGTTTAACATCTTCTTCTTTTCGAACATCCGTTTTTATAAAAACACTACGCACAAGTTGATCACTAACTTCTGTTCCTAATTCCTCATTCATATCAGCAATGATTACTTGTGCTCCTTTTGCCACATAAGCTTCCGCAATTCCCCGCCCAATACCTTGCGAAGCACCTGTAACGATAACGACCTGTGCTTGATTCATAGTAATCCACCTTTCAATTTATATTAACGTGTCCACCATTCGTTAACTAATACAATCCCAACGACCACCACAACAACAAGAATATAAAACCATTCCGGTATTCCACTAAAACTAAACACCTTACCACATCCACTCTTTTCCGATGATATTTATGTAATAATAATAATAATAACATGTAAACATGTATGAACAACGATTAAGGAGGTTGAACAATGACACACATACATAGTGACTTACAACGCTTTAATCCCGTCACAGTAATTGGTGCCGGGACAATTGGACTTTCATGGGCAACTTTGTTTTTAGCTCATGGATTAACTGTGCGATTATTTGATCCAAGAACTGATTTGCAAGAAGTAGTTGATCAACATTTCAAGTCCATTGGTTCCACTTTATCACTACTTGGACTTCCAGAAAATGGCTTTGAGTTGCGTTTATCAATAGGCGATGACTTACAACAAGCTATAACTGGTGCAGCGGTTATTCAAGAAAACGGGCCAGAAAAATTAGAACTGAAACAACAATTGTTTACTGACATTGAAAGCTACATTAATCCACATACATTGTTACTGTCATCTTCATCGACAATTCCAGCAAGTGATATTTCAGCATCTATGAAAGATAAGAGTCGTATGCTAATTGGGCATCCGTTTAATCCACCACTTGTGATGCCACTGGTCGAAGTGGTGCCGGGCAAGTTCACTTCTAATGAAGCTGTTGAAGATGCACTGCTCTTTTATAAAGCACTTGGAAAAGCACCACAGCTCATACGAAAAGAAGTGTTCGGCTTTGTAGCAAACCGTTTGCAGTTTGCAATGTTGCGTGAAGCTATGTATTTAGTGGATGAAGGCGTTGTTAAAATGGAAGATGTCGATGAAATCGTGAAAGATTCGATCGGCTTACGCTGGGCAGCCTCTGGACCAATGCTCGGCATGCATTTAGGCGGTGGTCATGGCGGTATGGAAGCATTTATGCGTCACTTAGGATCAACGATGGAAAAAAGCTGGGCGGCACAAGGTAATCTTATGATGAATGAAGAGGTCATCTCCCGTTTAGCAACAAAATCTCGAGAATCCTATAATCACAAGACGATTGATGAGCATGCTCAAATACGTGATCAAAAACAAATGGCCATATTAAAAGTACGTGATTAAGAAAAGTGGGAGGGCAACATTTCACTTAAAAAAGCATAGAAGCGTTTACTAGTTCGACTCCTATAGTGCTCTAGTATGTACTTTGACAAAAAATTATATTTTTATAATTAATTACAAAAAATGGCTGTCTCATTAATCTGAGACAGCCATTTTCTTAGTCCAATTCAGTTATCGATAACTCTTTTACAGGTAGAAATAACTCCTCCGTATTTAAATACGTCACAGTTACTTTATCCCCCACTTCTAAGTAAACCACTAGCGGTGATATTTCGCTGGAGACCAAGTAATTGGTTCCATCATTTAGCAAGAATGACACGATTGTGAATTCACCGACACGCTCTTTGTACACACGTTCGACTGTACCACTAACCTTTTCTTCTTCTGCATTCGAACTACCATCTACACTACTAACGCCTCGTTGTAATGCCGTTTTATATAACTTTAATGCTTCGTTTGGCGTGTTTGCAAAAGTAGATATTTCAGGATTTGCAGCTGAAACAATAAAATAGTTTTGCAAGAAGCCATTCGCATCTAGTACAGGTGTTAACCAACTTGCCTCCCCATAAAAATTATATAGAATTGGCATTTCTCCTGACCATTTTTTCTCAATAAATTTCTTTTCAATAATTTGTAATGCACCTTGTGAATCCATATAAGATTCTTCCATATTCCCTGTGAAATATGTGGCTTCTCCGGTTCGTGCATCCGTTAAAGAATACCCAAGCATGGAATCAACGCCTTCTTTTGGACTCGTGAAATCAGTGAAGTAGAACATTTCTCCTTTCTCGTTAAATACAGGGCTGACATTTGCTTCGGTTCCTTCATCAGAAGGCAATCTCACATCCTTCTTACTAAATTTACTGTTCAAGTATCCGTGTATATAGTTACCAAAGTAACTATTTTGTAAACTTACTGTTTCTGGTGAAACTGCTCCATCTATAAAGGCTGGCACTTCATCTAGAGCATATGCTTTGATGTCACCAGTTTGCGGCTCCACCACAGCTACTCCAGTTACTTCAAAACCGTTTCGAGCAGAAACAAATTCCCCGAATGTACGGATATAATGAGGTTTTCCTTCATCATCAATTTCAAGCTGCATGGCTCCATTGAAAATCGCTTCCGGCATTTCTAAACGTAGATGACGCGCGACATTCTTTTGAAAGAATGATGATGGTGTATAGGTCATTTCTTCTTTAATAAACTTCGGATTATCTGAAGAGTTAGTTGCATTCATTGTGAAATATCCTGGTGTCGTATCTCCATTAAACCACTTGAAAAATCCAGAGAATTCAACTGGTGCAATATAGACATATTCATCATTTACTTTTTGTATTTGCAAACTACCTAATTCGTAGTAACTCGTATTTGGAACTTGACCAAAAGCTTTTTTCATTTTATTTCGAGCAAATTTCGGCGGAACACTTGCTGGAGTTTCAGTTTCATCAAATGCTTCAATTTCAACTTCTTGTTTCATTTGTGCAGACTCAAATTTTTCATCTGCATTAAATAAAACAGCGCTTAACATATAGCCTCCAAAGACAATGGCTGCTAAGAATAGCACACCTTTCACACGTTGTTCTTTACCTTTTGTTGAAAAAGCGCCAATCCCGGTTACCAAAATCGCAAGTGGCCATAGTGCGGATGGATTTCGATCTATATTCGTTACATAATAAAGTGTAAAGACAATGATTGCTAACACAACCGCTGAGCCAATGATTCCCGCAACAATCCCTTTGCGTTTTTCTTTCGGCAATGTAAGTGGCATGATTAAAAGTGCTGAAACAATTGCCACTCCAATGCTATATAGTAAAGTTAATCCCATGTGAATTCCTCATTTCTTAGATGTTCTACTTCTTAATACGGATGACATCAACCAAAAGTTTCGATGAATCTATTAATTAACATAAAAGTGACTGTTAGCTTGTGAAACTACTGAACGACTCCCCCCAAGAACACATTCGGCGCTTCCGGACTTTTATATTGAACATACTGGATGCACACATAGGAATAATCCTCAGTGTACAGTTGTTTATTCCCGTTTAAAGTGATTTATTCCTGTTCACAATTGGTTTATTCTCGTTCAAACGCAGTTTATTCTTGTTTAATTTGATTTATTCCCGTTCGCACACGTTTTATTCCCTTTCACCCTATTTTTTCAAATTGTGATAAGTAAGAATTTCCTCCAATACAAACAATTAAAGAAGCTAATATTCACTCATATAAATAGTGATGATTAGCTTCTTTTTCTATTTATCCAATATTATGTGCTCAATTCCAATTAAAAAAAGTTATCAACAATGACAATCATTAACTTATACGTTACTCATTTTATTCGTATCGCACTCATCAAGACTGTATTTATATACCCGGTGCCATGTGGGACAAAATCTTTTAGTGTGGCATTTATTGCTATTAGGTCATCATTTTTTGAATGGATGCACTGTAACGAAATGTGTGCAACCTTCTTGTCGTATAATCTTGCAACTTCGGCTAACGGTGAAGAGAATATGCCGCTTACTTCTTCTTCCTGTAGATGAAAGGGGAGATGCTTATTTTCTGTAATGTATATAAATGTGTGCGCAAATTCATTATCCATAAACCCTTCTTGCAAAATACTATCTTTAATAATGCCGATGGATTGGAGTTCTTCCATGCTCATGTTGATGCCAAGTTCTTCTTTCACTTCACGAATTCCATCATTCACAGTTTCGTTGGCGAGTATGTGTCCTGCTGCCGTAATATCGAAAAGACCGGGAAAATCTTCTTTCACTTTGCTTCTTTGTTGAAAATAAAGATAAGGTACACCATTTTCAATATAGACAAACCAACAATGAAATGTCTCATGCCAAAGACCATGTTTATGAATAAATGACCTCGTATTTTTTCCAACCTTTTGATGTTTTTCATCAAAAATTGAGAGGTATTCTTGCTCCATATTTAATCACCACATTTTAATTAATTTATCCTGGTATATCGAATTGCTTTTTGCTCTGCTTATTTATTCATCTACCATTCCAGACTCATGTAAACTTCATCTACATATGTATCGCCAGTTTTCATTGCATGTTGCTCTATACCAAAAGCTATAAAACCAGCTTTTTCATATAATCGAATTGCTTGTATATTTGTTGATACGACAGTTAAATTAATTTTTTCCACATGTGGCAATTCTTTTGCATGATCAATTACTGCATGCAAAAGAGCCGATCCTATTTGTTTACCACGCACTCTAGGAGTTACGTATACAGCAAACAAATTCAATCGGTGACGAAGTTTAGGGGCTGCTTCTTCTGCAATTGTCATTATTCCAACTAAATCGTTATCGATAAATACACCAATTGTTGCAGCCTCTATGGCATCCAAATTACTTGCTACTCGTTTCAAAGGGTTTAATCTTGATATCGCATCTTCATAAGTAGTTGCAAAAGCTTCCGGATTTTGTTGTAATGCTTCAAGTCTCAAATTCCAATAGACTTCAGCATCTTCTCCTATTAGTTTACGAATCTTCATTTTTCTGCCCCACTATTCTATAGGTAGTGATGTCTTTTCCATCCATTCCCCAATATTTTGTTCATGGGATTTATCTATCTTTGTTAGAGCAGCAATTACGCGCTCTACTCGCTCATTAGAATGGTTTTGACTTAACTTTGCTTTCCCTTGAATGTTATCGATAGAAACAACAAATCCAACAACGCCTTTTGATAAAGAGGATATATACCCTGGTTCGACATCATGTAAAGAATATTTACTTGAAGGTTCTTCGTACTTTTCGGTTAATTCGACCATTGATTGCCATAGTCGTGGATCATCCTCTTTCATGAGTTGAACTTTCCCTTTTACATGAACCGTTACATAATTCCATGTTGGAACAGTGTTGTGGTTTTCATACCAAGATGGTGAAATGTAACAATGGGGTCCTTGAAACACAACCAATACTTCTTGGTCTTCCAAGTCAACCCATTGTCGATTTCCTTTTGCAAAATGACCAATTAGTTCAGTTTTATCATGACTTAACAGCAACGGAAGATGTGTAGCTGTTAATGAGCCTTGATGAATAGATGTTAAAGTCGCAAACCCGTGGGCAGTTATTACTTCGTCTATTTCTTGTCGATTTTTCATTTCAAAATATGATGGGATGTAAATATTAACCCCTACTTTCTCTGCTATAAACCTAAATATAGTGTGGATAATTGTGTTTCTTTATCTTTATCCACGCGATAACCGTGGGCAGTTGGGCGAGAGCTTACAATACAATCCAATTCTTCATCAATAAAATGAAGAGCCACTCCATCATCTGCTGCAAAACCACTTATGATACTTCCCTCTTTTATGAACTTTTGATAAGCGGGTCTTCGATTTTCTTCACCATCATAGTGAGGACAGTGGCTACCTCGCAGTATGCCAAGACATGATATGGGTTCAAGTCCAGAACCATAAGAATCTGTTACTCCTTCTTCAAACCAACAAAGTGAGCCTGCACTCAACCCAGCAAGAATCGTACCATTGTCGTAGGCTTGACGAATGGCTATATCGAGTTCCCACTCACGCCACAGTGCCATTAAATTTTTGGTATTGCCACCACCAACGTAAATAATATCTTGATTCATAATAAATTTCTTAATATCTCGCGTATGTGGTTTAAATAAAGAAAGATGTGTAGGTTCACACTTTTCCATTTTAAAGAAGTCATAAAATTGTTCGATATATTCCTCTGCATCACCACTTGCCGTTGCAATAAAGCAAATCTTAGGATTTACTTTTTTGCATTGTTTTAATATATATCGGTCCAGTAGAGGGTTCTCTGGCTCCATTGAAAAGCCGCCACCACCTAAAGCAATAACTTGTCTCATTTCGTCATCCCCCATCCTAATTATTTTCCGATTTTGTATTGAAGATTACTTGTCATTCTATTTTGTGGTCCCTTTAATAATGACTGTTGAAATTAACTCCTCAATCGACCCTAAGCAAATCTGCACTTCGGGTAGTTGATAAAACGTGCTGGTCGTTTCCATATTCATCGCTTCTAAGTTCGGCGAAAAGAGGAAAATCTTTTTTTGTCCTGCAATTGCCAGTCCAAGTTCAATATGACTTCCTTTTCCACCAGGTAAAAGCACCACGACGACATTTGAATCTGCAATTGCTTGTTTTTCAAGCATTCCTATTTTTTGTAAGTCTTCAAGTGAATTTGCCTGTTCATTTTGTGTCCAATCATATGTATGATGCCACCCAAGTTTCTTGAGTTGGAATGACACCTCTCTAACGACTTCTTTGTTTTGAAAACTAGATGCCACGTAAAAATTCATGTATTTTCCACCCTTAAATAGATCAATTAAGTAGATAAAATGTCACATACGCGACCAACTTGTCCATCTTCTAAACGGACTTTAATGCCGTGAGGATGTTTTGGCGATTTGGTTAGTAAATCTTTAACTATGCCTGTTGTTTTAACACCTGAGCGTTGATCATTTTTCAAAATTACGTTAACTTGTAAGCCAGGTTTCACATCTGCACGAATTTGACCATTTGCCATGATTATTCACCCTTTCTTTCTTTCTATTTTATCATAAAAAGAACTAGTATTTTGACAATTAATAATGTCAAAACACTAGTTCTTGAATAATATTTTTAAGTTTTTTTCATTAAAATAACTTACCTTTTAGTTTTGTCCATTTAAGTAGTGTCTAGCTAATTTAATTATTTGAAATGCGTTTCCAAGTCATCAAGCATTAAATCAGCAGCTAAATAACCACCTGCTGTGTTCCAGATAACATCATCTACTTTAAATACTTTTTTCGCTTTTGAAACTTCAAGGTTTTGGAACAGAGGATCGTTAATCCACTCATCTTCTAATTTTGTCGCTTCCTTATCGCCAGTTTCATAAGTGAAATAGAACATAATGTCGCCATCCATGGCTGGAATTCGTTCTTTTGTTACACCTTTTTCTGCGAAATCAGGTAAATCTTGCTCAGCAGGACGTGCAAAGCCAAGTTGTTCTAAAATTACACCTGAGAATGAGTCTTTATGGTAAATACGTACATCACCTGCCATAAAGCGCACCATAGATACTTTTTGCTTCGTTTGATCACCTAAAGTTACTTTTAAATCTTCAATGCGGTTATTGTATGCATCCAATTTTTCTAGTCCTACGTCTTCTTTATTAATTGCTTTTGAATATAGACTGAAATTTTCTTGCCAGTCTCCGCGTAATGTTTCGGCGAATACAGTTGGAGCTATTTTGCTCAACTGATCGTAAATTTTTTCTTGACGCATTTTGTTTCCAATTATTAAATCTGGTTTAAGAGCTGCAATCGCTTCAAGTGAAGGTTCTGATTCGTTACCAACTGTTTTTGTATCTTTTAATTGGTCAGCTGTATGTTTATACCACGTATCTCCTGTAAAGGCTTCAACAGCTCCAACAGGTGTTACGCCCATTGCTAGGACAGCTTCTACTCCTTCATTTGTCAACACAACGATACGTTTTGGCTCAGCTTTAATCGTTGTTTCTCCCATTGCATGTGTAACTGTGTAACTTTCCTCTTTTGCTGTATCTTCACCACTTGTCGCAGGTTTTTCTTGTGTTTCACCACATGCTGCTAAAATTAGTAGCATGAAAGCTATTAATAAAATACCTAATTTCTTCATAATCTTTCTCCTTTTTATCATCCAATTGAGAATGAAAATCATTTACAGTTAGTACTTTATATGATACGATTTTACTTGTCAACAAGTGTTTTTTAAATAAAAAATTCAGAGGTCTTATATGTTACATACAAATATTACACGTAGTTGGGGTGTTGCTATCGGCATCATGACCATCCTTATTTTAATGAGTTCTAGTTTGGTTTATGGATATACCAATACCACTTGGGCAGATGCGTTCTTGGCTTTTTTTCATCCGACTACTTCAAATGAGCATATAATTATTCGTGATGTACGGTTTCCTCGCGCAGTGATCGCAGCCTTCGTTGGTGCATGTCTTGGTGTTTCAGGTGCCATTATGCAGTCCATCACGAGAAACCCACTGTCTTCACCAAGTATTCTTGGTGTTAATGCTGGGGCCAGTTTCTTTGTCGTTGTAGGGGTCGTTTTTTTGTCTGTTCAAAGTTTACAATCCTACATGTGGCTTAGTTTTGCAGGAGCAACTTTTGCTTTTTCACTTGTATTCATCTTAAGTAGCACTGGTCGCGAAGGTCTTACACCACTTAAATTAACCCTGGCAGGTTCCGCAATTACAGCATTATTTGCATCGTTTACCCAAGGATTATTAGTTTTAAATGAAACCGCTCTTGATCAAGTATTATTCTGGTTAGCCGGTTCAGTAGCTAATCGCCCACTCGATCTACTGGTTAACGCGTTACCTTATATGGTCGTTGCTCTATTGCTAGCTTTTGTACGTGCGAAAGAATTGAATGTATTAAGTATTGGGGATGACGTTGCAGTAGGTCTTGGTCAACGAACAGCTTGGATTAAGTTTTTCTTCGGCGCATGTGCTGTTGTTTTGGCTGGATCTGCTGTCGCGGTTGCTGGTCCTATTGGATTCGTTGGTATTATCATTCCACATTTAATCCGGTCATTAGTTGGACTCGATCATCGTTGGATTCTTCCTTATTCTGCTATGGGTGGCGCAGCTCTTTTACTGCTTGCAGATATAGGAGGGCGCTATGTATTAATGCCTCGAGAGTTACCAGTAGGTGTTATGACTGCTCTCATTGGGGTGCCTTTCTTTATTTTTGTGGCGCGCAGAAAGTTGGGGATATAACAAATGAAAATATTCAATCGACTTGATTTTACTCGCCATCCCTTCTTTGCCACAATTATTGTTTTCCTTGCCGTCGTTACGGTCATGTTATTATCAGCTGGTTCTGGAGAATTCCCATTATCTCCAACGAAAGTAGTTGCTGCTCTATTTGGTTTCGGAGATGAATTTGACCGAACTGTTTTAATCGACTTTAGGTTACCTCGCATCGTGATGGCTCTCTTTGTCGGAATGTCACTAGCCGTATCCGGGGCAATTTTACAAGGTATTACGAAAAACCCACTTGCTTCACCTGATTTAATAGGAATCACAGCAGGTGCTTCTTTCGCTGTTGTTTTATTTTTAACTCTATTCTCAGATGACAATAATTCATTAACTGTGAGTATTCAGTGGTTGCCATTATTCGCCTTTTTGGGTGCTACTTTGACTGCATTAGTTGTTTTCTTATTGTCATGGAAGAATGGGATTGCCCCGTTTAGACTCTTGTTAATAGGGATTGCAGTCGCCGCATTTATGCAAGCTGGCACAACTGTATGGATATTAATGGGACCCATTTATCGTGCAAGCCAAGCTACAATTTGGACGACTGGAAGCATATACGGGGCAAATTGGTCGCAAGTTTTTGTCATTATGCCTTGGGCGTTATTATTTATCACAATTTCTCTCTTGTTACGTAGACAAATGAATATTTTAGAACTTGGAGATGAAATTGCAACAGGAGTTGGGTCTCGTGTTCAACTAAACCGAATTTTATTACTATTAGTAAGTACTGGACTAACCGGAGTAGCTGTTGCCTTTGCTGGAGGTATCGGATTTGTAGGCTTGCTCGCTCCACATATTGCAAGAAGAATCGTTGGACCAAAATTTCAATCCATGGTTTTATTTTCAGCAGGAATTGGTGCGCTTCTTGTTCTTATTGCTGACTGGATTGCACGTGTTGCATTTGCTCCGATTGAAGTTCCAGCTGGTGTTTGGACGGCTGCTGTTGGAGCACCTTATTTTATTTTCTTATTAATGACAGGACGCAAAAAGGGTGGTACTTAATGAAGAGGGCTATCTTGGAAGACATGGTCGAAAATTTCCGTTGGCATCAAGATCAACTTGCATTACACACATTAACACTATCCGATTTATTTCATGAACCATCTCTCAATCAACATCTAACTCGATTGACGACTGAATTCGGTAGTCCAACACGCGCACACGCTGCTTCGATGACGGCAAAAAGAATTGGATACATAGCCGCTCTTATGATTTATGCTCGTAACAAACACGCTATTTTGATACACCCTAAAGTATGCACATTTGTAACGATTGCCGTAGAGTCAACAAATACTAGTTGGATACCTGTTTATTCGTTTCCTCTCGAAACGGCAGAACCTTACCAGTCTACAGTAGAATGGATCAAGCAAGAGTTGTATGCTCAAACTATCGTTCCTATCGTTGAATTACTCGCGAAAGAAAAAGGCATCTCACGTGTTGTATTATTTGAAAATATATGTATCTACATTAGATGGATTTTCATTTCTAAACTTCAAGATAACATTACTTTTCAGCAGTTAATAGAATCATCGGCTTTAGAATTCGGAGTTAAAAAGCTACATCCAATCGCTTTATATGAATCTGGACGAAGTACTTTACGTAAAACATGTTGCCTATATTATCAAACACATGACGCTGTAAAAACGTGTAAAACTTGCCCAAGATAACAAAACAAGCTTGAGAGAGCAATCTCTCAAGCTTGTTTTTTGTATTAACTGATTTCTAGGAATTTTGCTTACGTAAAGTTAAATCTTTTAATTCTAGTTAGAATAAAAGACAGATTTTTCACTATACAACGTTATTTTTTTACATCTGAACACCGTTTCACTTCAATTCCTCTTTAAAACAAAAAAAGATGAGCACAAGGCTCATCTTTTCTTCTCTCAATCAATTAAATTAATCTAATATTTTAATATTTACTGTTTGACGACCCCAGTTAAGAGCGTCTTGTTGATCTGCCATAAAGACATCTATGATGTTGCCTTTAATCGCGCCACCAATATCTCCTGCGATTGCTTCTCCGTAACCTTCAACCCATACACGTGATCCAAGTGGGATCACTGATGGATCTACTGCGATAACTTTTTGGTTTGGATTTGAACGCAAGTCAATACCCGTGTAAGTTGTTCCTGAACACCCTGCGCAATAAGCAGTATATGCTGTTGCTGTTACTGTCATCTCTTTTGCAGTAGATGAAGTTGGTGCAGGTGCAGAAGCTTGAGTTGTTTTAGCTGGTGCAGGTGCTGTTGTTGTTTGTACTGGCGCTGAAGTTCCTTGCAATACAAACACATTACCTGGGAAGATTAAATCACTTGAAATGTTATTCCAATTCATTAAGTCATCCAATGAAATATTATGTGTCAAGGCTATTTTATAAAGCGTATCACCTTTAACTACAACATGTTTCCCCGACTTCTCTGCTACCTTGTGTGCTACCTTATCTGCTAACTTGAGCTCTTGTTTAGGATATATAAGAGTAGAATTTAACTCGTTCCAAGCTTGTAAATCTGCTACGCTAACATTATTGCCTTGTGAAATAGACCATAATGTATCTCCTGATTGTACCGTATGAACTCCTGATGCAGATGCTTGGCCTGCTGCTCCTACTGATAGTGCTGCAATTGCAGTTAGTGCAACGATTTTCTTTTTCATAAATGAATTTCCTCCTTTTCACTAACGACCATCATCATAGCATCCTAAGATGACAGGAGCGTTACGAAAAAGCGTGAAGGACTTATCAATTACATGACAAGATTGAGCTTTCTGTTACATTTGTAATATATACCTATATGCCCACATTATTCTTATAGAAAAAGTACCCACAAATAATTATTTAATAATTATAGGTAATAATGTCTATAATTGTCGGATAATATTTAATTTTTGATGGTTTACTGTGTTTTATCAATTTCTCTAACCGTACGCATGACACGTAAATATCATCGTGTCATGCTTTGTTTCTCATATATAGTTCTGGCACTCTTATTAAAAAAAAAAAATAGCCAAAAGAAAAAACCTTCCAATGTGAAAAGGTGCTTTCTTTTGGCTATTCACGTTGTAATACAAAACCGATTCGCTGGAGCGCTCGTTCTAAAGTAGACTCAATCGTGATGTCTTTGAGATCCATATGTACTTGTAGTGCATTCATAGCCATTTGAGGTTGGAAACCTGTCAAAATAGGTTTGACTCCAATAATTTCTAGTATTTTCACGAGTTTTAAAAGTGCCCCACTAACGGTAGCATTAATTTGAGTAACTCCGGACAAATCGACGATTAAATAGTCTAGATCGTAATCTTGGCTTTTCGCTAAAGCAATTTGAATAATATTTTCTGCTCGTTGTGCTGTAATATCACCTATAATCGGTAAAATAGCTACACCTTTTGTTATAGGCACTAAAGGAGCAGTTAGTGTTTGAATATGTTCATTTGCCTTGTCCAGTTCAAGTACATATGTAAGGACAGAAGCCATTGATTCAAATATTTGTATATGCTGCTCAGGAAACTCTATGTTTTTCGTATCTAATCCACAGATGGTTCCATAGTTTTCTCCATTTTCAAAATAAATAGGAATGCCTATGAAAGAGCCGCTCCCTAAATCTGCTGTCACTTGGAGTTCATTAGCCTGTTGGTGTTGAGTTATATCTTCAATCACTAAGATTTTACGACCATGGTCTACAGTCAATTTGCAAAAAGTATCTTTAAAAGGCAGTTCTTCCCCTTCATTTATAAGATGATCTTTTGCATTCACTGCTTTGATAATCCGATTTGTTTCCTTATCGTTTTTTGCGATAAACAGTGTATTCATATCGACAATTTTACTCATCATCTGTAAAATACATTCGGCCGCTTCGTCAAAGTTTTGAAAACTCTTTCCTTTTAATGTTAGCATTCGCTCATCCACGTATTCACGCCCCTTTGTACCCTTAAAATGTAATTTAAGTGTACCACTGTTTAAGTTTCTACTGTTTAAGTTTCTACTATAGTAGATAGAAAAAGGATTACAATAATTCTAGCAAAATTTCTACCCAATTTGTATAAGCCTCTATTAGGACAACGAGCATTAAAAATAATGCTCCAAAAAGATGAACGATATATTCGCGCTATTCAGGATGGTATTTCCATTGCATGAAGGCACGAAATAATTCAGAATCAAATATAAAACATTGCACCATTCCTCCTCACTCTTTATTACCGCAATTTCCATCTGCCCCAAAAAGAAGCTAGTCCTACTGTAAATTCAATTAAAAAGTTTCACTTCATGAAACATCATTACTATATTATTCTGTAAAATCATTTACAATGAAGAATAGAAGAACGAGGGGGATTTTTATGGCACTTCATTCTTTTCATTTAAAGGCAAATTGGCCCGGTCTTCGTAATGATGTGGGAACAATAGAGACCGCAAACTTACATACCAAGATTTCGATTCCGCCTGAGATGGACGGTCCTGGAATCGGAACGAATCCTGATGAAATGTTACTTGGCGCAGCTGCTACTTGTTATATTATTACTCTTGCCGCTATGCTTGAACGTAGCAAGATAGAGAAAGAAAGTTTAACGATGACCTCTGAAGGCATCGTTGATATTACCAAAGGAGTCATCACGTACAAAAAGATTATTCATCGTCCTCATCTCAAGTTACAATTTGGAACAGATTTGGAGTTAGCGCAGAAAATAGCAAAAAAAGCCGAAAGTTCTTGTATGATCAGTCGGGCACTTAAAGGGAATGTAGAGATTGAATTAGAAGTTAAGCTTGAAGTCATATAAGTTTAAAGAAAAGAGGGATTGTATGGATTTACAATTAAAAGATAAAGTTGTTCTCGTTACAGCTTCGAGTAAAGGTTTAGGAAAAGCAACTGCTCTTGAATTTGCTAAAGAAGGGGCTACAGTTCTTATATCCAGTCGTAATGAAGCAACATTGGCTCAGACAGTTGATGAAATTAAGCAACTGACGAATAACCAGCAAGTTTATGCTAAAACATGTGACATGTCTTCAGTTGAAGACATAAACGCTCTTTTCGCTTGGGTAACGGCAGAATTTGGCGGTGCCGATATATTAATTAATAATACAGGAGGACCAACTGCTGGTGGATTTAAAGACTTAGAAGATAGTGATTGGATGGCTGCGTTTGAAAAGAACTTACTTAGTTATATTCGGACGACACGTGCTGTATTGCCTCATATGGAAGCAACTAATTTCGGACGTATCATCAATATCTCTTCTTCTTCGACAAAAGAAGTCATCGATGGGTTGATCCTATCTAATACCTTCAGATCTGGTATGGTTGGACTGACAAAAAGTTTAGCTAGAGAATATGCTAAAAATAATATCTTAGTAAATACCATCGGTCCAGGTCGTATTGCAACAGACCGCGTTGCTGAACTCGACCAAATTGCAGCAGCTAAACAAAGTGTTTCTGTTGAAGACATTGTAAAACGCAGTGAAAGTTTAATTCCAATCGGACGTTATGGACAACCTGAAGAATTTGCTAAGGTTGTGTTATTTCTAGCATCTCCTGCAAATACGTATATGACCGGTCAATCTCTTATCATAGACGGCGGTATGTTAAAAGCTCTATAATTTTTTTTGCATCAGTCTTTCATAGATTGGTGCTTTTTTATGAATTTAAATAAGAAAAGCAGAATGCGCCTTCTAGCTCATTACTGGTTTTGAACCTTTGGTGTTGGAGCTCGAAGCTAGACATAACAACTCAAGGTACGAAGGTATTGCTCGAAAAAAATTATACTTTCATATCTAGTAAATTAATGAAAAAAAAAATGCCCTTTTCAGGATATCTGAATGGACATTAACAGCTATAATACTTAATCTCTACTATATCAACATTGAAATTTGAGTTTCACTATACATTTCTCATATCTGAGAAATCGACAAATAGACATAATCAATGCATTTCAAAACCAACTGGTTTCTCTGGTAATTTCATGTGAACTGTTGTGCCCCGGTCGACAACACTGTGTACAGTTATTTGTCCACCATGATCATTAATTGTAGAGAATACTTGTGTTAAACCTAGGCCGGTTCCATCGCTTTTGTTCGAATAAAATGGAGTTCCAAGTAAATTAATTTTATCTTTAGGAATACCGACACCGGTATCGATAATTTTCACATTAACGCTGTCACTTTGATAGTAGTGTTCAATTCGAAGCTTCCCTTTACCCGGCATTGCTTCAATTGCATTTTTAATCAGATTAAAAAATGCTTTTAAATACATATTCTTCTTTCCATATATATGTTTATCACAATCTTGAATATCTGTTTCAATCTCTATGTCATATAGTTTGTCTTGAAACAAAAACAAAAGAGAGGACAGTTCTTTACATAAATCAATTTCGGTAATTGGTTCGCTGTAGAGATCGGGTTTAGCTACTTGAAGTAAATTTGACAATGTATCAATTGCCTTCTCTAATTCACTTTCCATCGCTAGTATATAAGGGTGTGGATTATTCTCCTTTAGTAATTGTAAAAAACCTTTAACTGAAGTTAGCGGATTCTTCACTTCATGTACAATTCCTGCAGCAATTTGTCCAATCGACGCCATTTTTTGTCGATCATACAACATTTTTTCCGTTTCTTTTCGCATCGTAATATCCCTAAAAACGGTTTGCATGGCTTTTCGATTACCAAATTGAACTTGCTGACAGTAAAACTCAACATCCACGAGGGTCCCATCACATCGTATAATTGATTGTTCAATAACTTCAAGAGGTTCTCCACACATGCCTTGTTGAATTCGTTCACTAATCATGTCTCTCATGTCATCCTGAATAATATTTAGACAGTTTGAGCCAATTATTTGTTCTTTTGTTCCTCTTAAAAATTCAGATCCTACTTGATTAATATAGAGTACTTTGTTTTCTGCATGAATAATAATGGACTCAACTGAATATTCAATTATTTGGCTATACATCATTTCACTTTGAAGTATTTCATTTGATTCCATAGTTTCTACTAATTGATTCATAATTCGGACTCCTTTCAATTGAATTAGACAAATATGGGGTGCATTTATAAAAATCAAAGATATAATTAAGCGTCCTAATAATTCGAATTTTCATTTAATTAAATTAAGTTTAACTGATAATTGATAGATTGAAAACAGAATTTTACCATTTTTTATTACTTTTTATACTTTTTAGCAACATTTAACTGTTTTTATTGTAAATAAATTCATTTTATTCAGTTAAATCCCACTTGGCAATAGGTACCGATAGCTAGTTTAATAGGCTATTTATCTTATACTATCACATAAGAAAATAATTCCATTATAATTAGATGAAAAAATTTATAAAATATTCAGACATTCATTTATTTCAAGATTCCTTAACAGAAATCCAAAACCTTCTTTTCATCTGACCTTCTTCAGTAATAAACAAATCGTCTTCTACTCCCCCATTATTTAAAATGACTTTTGTAGAACCAATATTGTCTTCATCACATGTTATTAGAACTTGATTAATATGAAGTTCTTTACATTTATTAAGCGCTTCTTTTAATAAATAGGTTGCGTACCCTTTATTTCGTTCAGAGGGAAGAATACCGTACCCTATATGTCCACCGATTGTTCGCAAAAACTCGTCGAGTTTATGACGAATATCGACCATTCCCACGATTTGATGGTCATTATTCACTAAAAAGTAATGGGAACTCGGTACCCAAGGAGCCTTGCCTTTTGCACGTGCCTCCAATGCATATAAATATTCTTCATATGTATGAAATCCTGATAAATCCATGCTACTCGGAACCATTCGTGCAGATCCCCAATCTACCATGTAAGCTTTGTGTTGTTCTTTCCACTCAAGTGATGGCTTGACTAATATCATCTTAAATTACCCCTTTTTCATAAAAGTTGAACATTAATGAAATGACCACTTATTTTGCAATTATTTGTTTCTTCGTTCAATTTATATACCTTTCATATTTTCAATTATAGAATAAAGTCTGCTCTTTTGAATAGTGTGGAACTTTTACTGAAATAGGTGAAAAACGCAAACGAAAGAATTCTTCGTTTGCGTTTTTTATATTTAAAATTATCTGTTTAATCTTTCTTATCTTCTTGTTATTTAAACATCTTGATCGGCATGTTCAACACATGTTTGTGCTGTTGGTAAAGCTTCAAGTCTTTCAAATGGAATGTCTTCCCCACCTACTGCACATATTCCGTACGTACCATTTTCAATTGTTTGCAATGCCGTTTCAATTTGTTCTATTTCTTCTTCCTTGTGATGTTCAATCGCCATTTCTGTATTTTGACCTGTCAAATCCGTCGCGTTATCAGCAAGATCATTATCATAATTGGATAACTATGTTGTTTCTAAAAGGGCATCTTCCTGAAGACGTCCTTTTACTTCTTGCAAGTCTTGCGTTAGTTGATCTTTCAATTGCTTTAATTGTTGAACATTCATATGTTATGTCCTACTTTCTTTGCTTTTCTATATATATCTCCTCTTTATCATGGAAATCAAACCTTTTTTTCAATTTTTTATTTAATAGAGTATGATGGGAAAAGAAAAATAAAGGAGGATTCGCCTTGTCTAGAAATCCTTATTCAATTGTCATCGGTGGCGTTTTCGCCCTTTTTATTGCCATGAGTATAGGGCGTTTTGCTTACACACCTATCTTGCCTTTTATGCAACAAGAAGCTGAATTTTCTACACGCTTCGCTGGTTTCTTAGCCTCAAGTAATTACGCAGGCTATTTGCTTGGTGCTATTATCGCCATTGTTGTTCCTTTAAAACGCAATCGCGCCATTTTTTTGCGAGTTACTATCATTTTCAGTGTTTTATTTACGTTATTGATGGGTCTTACATACAGTCACACTTCATGGATGGTGTGGCGTTTCTTTTCAGGTATTACCAGTGCATTCGTTTTTGTCTTAGCTTCGAGTTTAATACTTGATCAATTGGCAAAACAACGGAAACTTGGATGGGTTGGCATTATGTATGGCGGGGTTGGTCTTGGTATTTTCATATCGGGATTACTTGTTCCTCTATTAATAGAGAACTTTCATTATCAAGGTGCTTGGATAGGTCTTGCTTGCTTAGCCGGACTCTTAAGTATTATTGTGTTTCTAACAATTAAAGAAGATACTACCGAACCTACTGTCAATCTGCCTATTACACCTATAAAACCAAAGAAAAAGACAAAATGGCTCCTTTGGTTACTAGCATCGTATGGATTAGAAGGATTAGGCTATATTGTCACAGGGACATTCATTGTTGCAATTGCTCAACAGACTCCCTCTTTTGGTGGCAATGCCACAAGTGTTTGGGTCTTAGTTGGTTTAATGGCAATCCCTTCATGCGTCATCTGGTCATACTTTGGAAGTAAATACGGGTACATGTTGTCCTTAATGATTCTATTACTCATTCAAGCTGTTGGAATCGTATTACCAGCGTTATCCGATTCTTCTTTCAGTTTTTATGTAAGTGCCATTCTTTTTGGTGCAACTTTTATGGGAGTAACGACTCTTGCCACAGCCTTTGCACGTGATAGAAACCCTCTTGGTAGTGCACGAGTCATCGCTATCATGACGACCGTTTATGCACTTGGACAAATGATTGGACCTTCGATTGCAGGAGTATTAACTGCAGAAACAGAAAGTTATATAGGGGCACTTTCAGGCGCAGCTTTAGTAGTATTTATCGCCGCACTATTTTTACTTCCATTAGTTAAACATGAAAGGGCGGAAAGCAAAGATGATGTTAATTAAACGAGTTGATCATATTCAACTAGCAGCACCAATTGGTAGTGAAGAAAAAGCACGCTTATTTTTTCAGGGAATTCTTTCATTGCAAGAAGTAGAAAAACCGCATGAGTTAAAGAAAAATGGAGGGGTATGGTTTTCGAATGGACATGTACACATACATGTTGGCGTAGAAAAATCTTTTATACCAGCGAAAAAAGCACATCCCGCTTTTGAAGTGTCAGATATCGAAGAGTTTGCTACTCATATCAGAGAAAAAGGTATCTCGATTCAAGTTGACGATAAATTACCAGGAGCGAAACGGTTCTATGTGGATGACCCCTTCGGTAATCGATTAGAATTTCTAGAATGGATGTAAGCAAAGCTCAAACGTCTTCTTAACTTGCACCGAAGATGGAAAGCGAAAATTGCGCCTTTCTGCCCCCGTAAAAGCGCACGATGGTTGCCGCTTGAAGCAAAAGATTATAACTTGAAAATCATGAATTCTACATGTAAGAATAGCGAGGAGTGATGAAAATGCCTTACGTAAACATTAAAATTACAAGTGAACATGTAACTCCAGAGAAAAAGGCAGAACTTATTAAAGGCGTCACACAGCTATTAGTGGATGTTTTAGACAAAAATCCTGAAACAACTGTTGTTGTTATTGATGAAGTAAATACTGACAATTGGGGAATTGGTGGTCAATCGGTAACCGAGAGACGTCACCTAGGTAAATAATGAAAGTGCTGAACATGTCACACAAGTACTTTGAGAATGCTTGTGTGACTTTTTCTTTTACAGACACTAACTTATTTATCAATTCCTACTTCATCACTTCTTTTTTCCAATACTATATTATCTCGCCATACACCATCCAGTTCTCCCATCTTCTCATGTTTTCCCACGACTCGAAATCCACACTTTTTATGTAACCGAATACTCGCTTCGTTTTCAGGAAAGATGACTGCTTTTAATGTCCAAAATCCATGTTGCTCAGAAACTCGGATTAGCTCGAGTAAAAGCTGTTTTCCAATTCCTCTTCCTTTTGCTTTTGGATGGACGTAAATACTGACTTCTCCCACACCGGCATACACTGGACGGGATGATGTATAAAGTACTTTTGCCCATGCCAACACTTGAAAATCTTCTTCTACAATTAAATGACAACCTGGGTGTGCTGATCCCATCCATTTTTCATACGATGGTGCCATTGTTTCAAAAGTCGCGTTTTTCGTTTTGATACCCTCTTCGTAAATTTCTTTAACTTGACCCCAATCTGATGGAAGCATTTGACGAATTATAAATTTCATATGAACACTCCTTATTTTAAATTAACTTTAACATAATAGTTGCATTTTGCAAATGAATGACATATAATTAATTTAAAGAGGTGACAACATGGATAACAAACGTGAGCTTTTTCAAATTTTAACTCGCCGCTTCGGTATATTAAATAAAAACTGTTGTGCAGGTGGGAACATCGATATTACAACCGTGCATAGTCATATTCTATATGAAATAGATAAACAACATAGTCCATCGATGCAACAAATCGCAGACATTTTAGCGATTGATGTCACGACATTTAGTCGCCAAATACAAACGTTAATAAAGATGCAACTTGTTGCAAAGTCTCCCTCTTCAGATGATAAACGCTTTTATATTTTATCTTTAACAGACGAAGGACATAAAATAGCACTATCAGTAGAATCATCAATGAACGCATATTTAGATGAAATCTTCTCACATATGAATGAATTTGAACAAGAAACCGTTTTAAGATCGATTAAGCTATTAAATAATGCCATGTCGAAATCAAGTGTTTGCTGCACACCATTAATCTAAGCAAGAGAAATCTTGCTTATACTTAGTTAATACTTGCATTTTACAATTATAAAGAAAAGAGGAATCCACATGACGAAAGACAAAATGAACTTTAACATCCTATCAAAGTATTCTGAAGTACCCTCAAATAATAGTGAATTATCCACTATGCCAATCGCAATTATCGGAGCAGGTCCAGTTGGCTTGGCTGCAGCAGCACATTTAGTAGCTAAAAATGAAAAGTTTCTACTTATTGAGTCTGGTCCTAGTGTAGGAAATAATATTTTGACTTGGGGACATGTACGTTTATTCTCATCGTGGCAGTTCAATATTGATAAAGTAGCTATGCAACTTTTACAAGAGAACGGTTGGCTAGCACCCGTTATGAAACGTTTGCCATACGGAAAAAATATCGTTGAGGATTATTTAATCCCATTAGCCAATCTGCCTCAAATTAAACCGTTTATTAAATTAGATTCAACAGTTATGGCCATTAGCAAAAATGGATTAGATAAGATGAAGAATGCGAAACGAGATGAACAGTCGTTTGTTTTGTATGTAGAAAAAGAAGGTCAAACTGAAAGAATTGAAGCTAGAGCAATCATAGATGCCACTGGAACTTGGGGTCAACCGAATCCTGTTAATGCGGACAATGTCTGGACAAAACAAGAGAAATTACTTGCATCTAAAATAACGTATGGCATTCCTGATATAACGGGAGAATCTCGTTCTAAATTTGAACATAAGCGAGTTGCAGTAGTAGGTGGCGGTCACTCTGCAATCAATACTATTTTAGAATTAGCCACTCTGGAAGGGACCGAAATCGTGTGGATTCTTCGCAAAAACCGTGTGGAAGATGCATATGGCGGAGAAGCTTTAGATGCACTTCCAGCTAGAGGTCAATTAGGATCTCGTATACACCAATTAGTTGATAATGGGAGAATTTCCACTCATACCCCTTTTCTAATACATCAAGTGATTGATGAAGGTAACTCTTTAACCATTCATGGAACCACGAAAGGTGAAGGAACTACGATTCACCATATTGATGAAATTATCGCGAATACTGGGTCTCGTCCCGATTTTAATTTTTTACGAGAAATTCGATTAGACATTGATTCTGCAACTGAAAGTATTTCTAAACTTGCGCCACTTATTGATCCGAACTTACACAGTTGCGGCACTGTCCGACCTCATGGAGAAACTGAACTTCGTCAACCTGAAAAGAACTTTTACATCGTAGGTATGAAGAGTTATGGACGCGCTCCAACCTTTTTAATGGCCACAGGTTATGAGCAAGTAAGGTCAGTTGTCGCTCACTTAACAGGAGATTTAGAAGCAGCTAAACGCGTAGAATTAGATTTACCAGAAACGGGCGTCTGTAGTACGAACTTGCTTACAAAAAATTCTTGTTGTTAAAGATAAAAGATATGGAGGGAGAAAAATGGTGGTAAACCACGGTGGTAATTTGTCTAAATCTTATTTTGTCGCCTATCTTAATTTAATTATGCGCGCAAAAGAATGCTCAGCTTCCTGCGCAAAACAAGATATGCTTGAACAATTCTTCAAAGGAGATCCGAACCATTTCGGCACTGTTTCTTTTCAAGCTTTTATTGAGGCCATTGCCGAAATGGATGCATCCTAATAAGAAAAGCGAAAGGCACCGTATTGCTAAAAAAAACTTATCATTTCTTGGCTAATAAAAGGATGCACAACTAAGTTACTATTAACTTAGTTGTACATCCTTATTTTTACTTCATAATTTGAGACAGTAATTAACTAACTCCCCCAAACCTAAGTCAGTCCTCTTCTTATTAGATTTGCTGAGACGGGTTATTTCCCAATTTCCCTAGCCCACACAGACATTTGACCGACATGATGGATTTCATGTGCGATGACGTGGCGCATTATCTCCCCCCATCTGAGGGTTTCTATGCTGCATCTTGTTTGGTCTCTTGCAAAAGTTCATTTTCCAAACTACTTTCCCACGCAGCGACAAACTCCTCCACATCTTTTTTAAAGAGCATATCCAACCCTTTGACTTTCTTCAAACTCTAATAATCTCAAAACTCTCTTGAAAATTAGGCTTGCCTTGAATAATGCGTATGGAACAACGTATGCAATATTCCACCCAGTTGTAAGCAGAAAATATTTTCATACATATCCCCCTTTCTATCCACTGTCTTTATCCAAATGCTTCGACAGAGTTGGTTTCATTTCCTATCTCGTGAGCAATATTAATTATTTTGCATAGGCTAGGGAGATGCAATTAATTAAGCCTTGAAGGTAGAAGGGATGAAGAACAATGTGTGGGATTACAGGTTGGGTTCATTTTAACCGAGATTTACGTACGCAAGCATCTGTCGTTGAGAAAATGACGAAGACGCTGTCTAAGCGTGGACCTGATGATGAGAATGTGTGGTTAAATACACATGCAGTTTTTGGTCACCGACGATTGACAGTTGTCGATCCTATAGGTGGCAAACAGCCGATGTCAAAAGTTCATCATGACAATCGGTATACACTTAGCTACAACGGCGAATTATATAATACGGAAGATCTTCGGAAAGAACTGCTAAGAAAAGGCTATACTTTTTCAGGACATTCCGATACGGAAGTATTATTGACTTCGTATATCGAGTGGAAAGAACAATGCGTTGAGTATTTTAATGGGATTTTTGCCTTTGCCATTTGGGATGAAAAAGACCAGAAAGTTTTTATTGCACGTGACCGTCTTGGGGTCAAACCATTGTTTTATAGTGAAAATAATGGAGGATTTCTTTTTGGTTCAGAAATAAAGTCCCTTCTTGCACATCCCGATGTAAAACCTCAGCTTTCGCGCGAAGGCTTGGCTGAAGTATTAGCTGTTGGTCCATCTAGAAAGCCTGGTTCAGGAGTTTTCCACGGAATACATGAACTACGCCCTGCTCACGCTTTAACTATTTCTCGACTAGGTCTGCGAATTTGGCGCTACTGGAATGTTAAAAGTGAAGTGCATACAGATTCTCTCGATGAAACTGCAGAGAAAGTTCGATTCCTCGTAACTGATGCAGTGGAACGACAACTCGTATCCGACGTTCCACTTTGCACATTTTTATCAGGTGGCCTTGACTCCAGCGCCATTACCGCTATCGCTGCCAATCGTTATAAGTTAGATGGAAAAGATCCACTCCATACGTATTCCATTGACTACGAAGACAACGCTAAATTTTTTAAAGCGAATGAGTTCCAACCAAATGCAGATAGTACTTATATCGATAAAATAGTGGATACATTCGGTACCGTTCACCATTCTTCTATCATTACCCAAGACCAGTTAATCAATGATTTGACTGAAGCTGTTCATGTCCGTGACTTACCAGGAATGGCGGATGTTGATTCTTCTTTACTGTGGTTTTGCCGGGAAATAAAACAAGATTTCACAGTCGGGTTGTCAGGAGAATGTGCCGATGAAATTTTTGGAGGTTATCCGTGGTTCCACAACGTCAAAGATTTAAACGGTACTGGATTTCCTTGGATGCGGTCAACGAATGAGCGTGTATCATTGTTAAAAGATGATTGGCGTCAAAAACTAAATCTTGAAGCCTACGCTCGACAAGCATATGACGAAACTGTAGCCGAAACCCCTAGACTTGATGGAGAAAGTAGCATAGACGCCAAACGAAGAGAGATGTTTTATTTAAACATAGTGTGGTTTATGACGACCCTGCTTGATCGAAAAGATCGCATGAGTATGGGAGCTAGCCTTGAAGTTCGAGTGCCGTTTGCCGATCATCGCCTCGTCGAATACGCTTGGAACATTCCATGGGATATGAAGATGGCTGGAAATCGGGAAAAAGGCATTTTACGTAAAGCATTAGATGGCATGTTGCCTGACGAAGTGCTTTATCGTAAAAAGAGTCCTTATCCGAAAACACATAACCCTTATTACACTGACCGTGTTCAATACTGGCTAAAAGAAATTCTGAAAGACAAGAATTCAATTCTACATGAGCTTTTTGATCGTAACCGACTAAACGAACTAGTTGATTCTAAAGGATCCGCATTCAAAGTACCATGGTTCGGACAGCTAATGTCAGGTCCGCAGTTACTCGCGCACTTAGCACAAATGCATGTTTGGTTTAAAGACACACGTATACAAATAATTGAATAAGACGGAATGGCCTTTAGTCTACTGACTTATGGCCATTTTTTTTGTTAATATGTTTTGCTGCTAGTTATATCTCGTGTATGCTTACAGAAAAATGGTTTCATTCCTTGTATTCATGTAAGTTCTTATGAAGTATGACTGAAATATTTTCTTTAGACTAATACTTAGATGAAAAGGAGCGTTTATATTGAATCCTCTTGAAAAATCGATTAAAAGAAATGCCCTTCCATTCGAAACAGACGAAGATTTAAAACCTATTATTGAAGCAATTGGGGAAGCTAAAATCGTCCTATTAGGAGAAGCTACCCACGGTACTTCTGAATTTTATTCAGTTCGGGCAGCATTAACAAAAAAGCTAATCCAAGAAAAAGGATTTACGCTTATTGCTATCGAGGGGGATTGGCCATCCACCCAGCAAATTAACAGGTTTATTAAAGACTATGACGTAGAGAAGAAAGATGTACGAGATGTTTTAAGTACATTTAAACGATGGCCTTCATGGATGTGGGCGAATGAAGAAATCGCTGAATTTATTTTATGGTTAAAGCTGCACAACCAACAAAAAGAAGCGAATCACAAAATAGGATTTTATGGAATTGATGTATACAGTTTGTGGGAATCCTTAGATGAAGTGATTACATATTTAAGAAAAACACATCCTGACGGAACTGATTTAGAGTTAGCCAAAAAAGCGTTCCGTTGTTTTAAACCATTTAACCGGGATTCTCATAGCTATGCGATGGCCTCTGTTAACATTTCACAAGCATGTGTAGATGCAGTTTCAAAACTCTTGACTTCCATTCGAGCACACAATAAGGACAAAAGTAAAATTGAACAAGAAGAAACTTTGGATTTACTAGTGAATGCCATGGTTGTACATAACGCTGAAAACTATTACCGCGCAACGGTTCGAAGTGATGAGTTGTCTTGGAATATTAGAGATAAGCATATGGTTGAAGTTATCAATGAAGTAATGGATTACCACGGAGAACAAGCAAAGATTATCGTTTGGGAACACAACTCCCATCTAGGAGATGCTTCAGCTACAGATATGGAAGCATCCGACATGATGAATGTAGGTCAGATTGTTCGATTACAGAATAAAAAGAAAGATGTCTATACTGTGGGGTTTGGTACTCATCGAGGAACTGTCATTGCAGCAGAAGAATGGGGAGTTCCTTATAAACAGATTGAAGTGCCTTCCGCTTTGAAGGGCTCGTGGGAGGATTCTTTACATATGAGTGGTGCGTTTAATAAGTTGTTAATCTTTACTAATGAAAATCGTCATTTCTTTACTGACTGGATTGGCCATAGAGCAATTGGCGTGGTGTACGACCCTGTGTATGAAGCACAATATAATTATGTTCCTTCCAAAATCGGAAACCGCTATGACGCTTTTATTTACCTAGATCAGACGAAAGCTCTTTCTCCTCTTGAATAACAAGAAAAACTTATCGGAACCTAAAAAAATGGTCCGTAGTCTATAGACTTTGGACCAAAAATTTTTATTTTAATGCATTGGTGTAAACAACAATAGCATCTCGCAAAAACTCTGCCGTTCCAGGAACTTCTTTATCATAATAAGCTTTAAATCTTTCATCATCCACGTACATTTGTGCAAGCGCTTCATGCGCTTCTATGCTATATTCACTCCAGTAAAACATAAGCCACTGCTTATGCAATTCCGCTACATTTTGCGCAAGTTCACTCGCTGGGTCTCCTGTTTTAAATGCCACAGCCAAAGTTGAGGTAATGTCTTTCGCTAGTTGTTTCACATCTAAATGTTGCGCTTGTGTCATAGCTTGAACTTTAGCATTAGATTGATCCACAGCATCATCGCCATATTTGTCTCGTATTTCATTTCCATACTTTTGCTCATTATCATCCACTATTTTTTGTTTAAAGCCTTCAAATTTTTCATTGTTCGTCATAATGATACTCCCTTCCGTTGAAGAAATTGTTTTTTCTACATTGGCAATCAGTTTATCTAATTGCTGTCGTTTGTCTAGGAGTTGTGAGCGATGAGCGTTCAGTGCCTTTACACCATCAAATGATGGATTGTTCACAATTTGCTTGATTTGATCGAGACTCATACCCAGTTCTCTATAAAATAAGATTTGCTGCAATAGATCCACTTCAGTTTGCCCATAAATACGATAGCCCGATGAATTGATTCTCGCAGGCTTAAGAAGATTCATCTCGTCATAATAGCGTAACGTCCGTGTACTAACGCCAGCTAACCTCCCTAGTTTTTGCACCGTATATTCCATTTCATCAACTCCTGACAAACTCATCGTACACCTTTACGTTACGTCAATGTCAAATGAATTTCTAAAAGAAAAGTACGTTTGGAAAAACATTTTTTAATTCGAA
Organism: Paenisporosarcina antarctica; assembly: GCF_004367585.1. Classification (GTDB taxonomy): domain Bacteria; phylum Bacillota; class Bacilli; order Bacillales_A; family Planococcaceae; genus Paenisporosarcina; species Paenisporosarcina antarctica. The sequence goes on along the minus strand of NZ_CP038015.1, from coordinate 280,284 downwards.
GAAAAATCTTTGGATAAGATTCATTCAAATCCAGAAAACTCGATCAAAGTATGCTTTTACTTTCAAGAAATTAGCAGCTTAAAATGGTGCTGAGACTTACGATAAGTGAATATCATTTTAGAGTCGTTGAGTTAATGAATATTAAATAATAATCGATATTATCTTCCAAAATTCAACTATTACAACGTGGATCGAGATTTTTACAACATGAAGGTCTATATTTACAACGTGACCGTCCAGATTTACAACGTGACAGCCAATAATTACAACTGAGCAATCGCTCGATAATAAAACTAGGGGAGCCTCGGACATTCATCTGCCGCAAGATTGCCTAAATTTAAGAAACCTATCGATGTGACTCTGTCATGTCACATCGATAGGATTTCATTCTCTAACTTATGGTGCCGTGGGTTTGCCGTTCAAAGTGAACTGAAAAATTAGTCGAGCAGAATTCTAATCAAAAAACACCACAACTCGATTAGTTGTGGTGAACATTTGCTTTATACGTTCCAATCTTTATTTGAATGGGGAAATTTCGGGGGGAGTAATTATATTTTTTCTTTCACTGCACACAAAAATGTTTACTACTTAACATTTTTTCTGGAAATGTGCGCCAATAATAATTAATAGAATGAAAAGAACCACAATTAAAGCAAATGTATTCCCTCTACGAGGGTAGCTCTCGTACTGGCCACCAACTGGAGCATAGCCTCCACAATCACCGTAAGCACCATAAGCACTATAATTATCCATTGTAAAGTCCCCCTTTCTTTCATTATTTATTATTATCTTATGTAATTTATATTAAGGGACCTAGGGATTAGCGGAGTTTTATTCCGTTTGGTGATATGTAGTCACCAGTAACGGGTAATTGTAAAGAAGAAATAAGCAGCTTCTTTCACTAACATAATTAAAAGGATATTAGAAAGTTTATTGACAAAAACAAAGAATCATGTGATAATACTCTAGTTAACAAGATAAGATAGCAAGTAAGATTTGAAATTCTGGCATCTACTCGATGTTTTTGATTAAACTTATTCACACTGGCGCGACTATAGGGTCGCAAGGACGTAAAAGAAGGTAGGGTTTACGTTGCTTAAGGAAGACAACCAGTGGACAAATGACCGCGGCACGGAAAGCAAGGAACACTTTCTTAGGAAATTATTCCCCGAATATTCGGGATGAACAATATCATTCAAAGTTATTATGTTATCTTATATAAACAAAGGGGCATGTCTAACCAGGCATGTCCCTTTTCCAATTTTATTAAGACCAGCGTAACTGCGCTATGACTCAGAATAAAAGAAAATACCATTAAAAGAAGCTGTACCTTAACCAGGTTAATCCTGATTTAAGGTACAGCTTATTCAATCTTTATTCGCCCAAATCAACGTTGTGATAAACTTGTTGAACGTCTTCTAAATCCTCTAAGGCATCAATCATTTTCTCAAATTGTACTTGTGCATCAGAATCGAGTATAATGTCATTTTGTGCTAGCATTGTCAGTTCAGCTACTGTAAATTCTATAATGCCAACATTCTTGAATGCTTCTTGCACCGCATGGAATTGATCGGGTTCAGCGTACACAATAACCGCTTCTTCTTCTTCTAAAATGTCTCGCACGTCCACGTCTGCTTCTAATAAAAGTTCAAGAACTTCATCTGCTGTTTTCCCTTCCATGCCAATGACTGCAGTCGCATCAAACATGTAAGCTACTGATCCACTTACACCCATATTCCCACTATTTTTACCAAATGCAGCACGCACATCTGATGCTGTACGATTGACGTTGTTTGTCAGTGTTTCGACGATTACCATAGAGCCGTTTGGTCCAAAACCTTCATAACGCAATTCATCATAATTTTCTTCTGAGCCGCCTTTTGCTTTTTCAATTGCACGATCCACAATAGCTTTTGGAACACTATATGTTTTTGCGCGTTCTAGTACAATTTTTAATGCACGATTTGAATCTGGATCCGGTTCACCTTGTTTTGCTGCTACATAAATTTCGCGTCCGAATTTCGCATAAATACGACTAGTATTTGAATCCTTCGAAGCTTTCTTTTCTTTAATATTATTCCATTTGCGCCCCATATTTTTTCACTCGCTTTCATGTTTGTCTCTTTATATTACGATATTCAAACAGTAGATATGATTCTTGCTCACAGTTGCATTATACACCATGAGCTATATAAGCTTCGAGTGAATTACGATTATCTTAATATCTTTAACTTGATCAAAGAATTAGCTACGTTTACTAGTAGGCGCGCTCGACGGGTTTATTCCCTTTCATTTTGATATATTCCCGTTCGCGAGGTGTTTATTCCTGTCCACAGTCGCTTTATTCCCGTTCAAACCCCGTTTATTCCCGTTCAAGCAGAGTTTATTCCCTTTCGCCCAATTTATCCCACAAAAATACCCCGAAACACGCAGTGTGTAGGGGCCTAATTGGTTTGGTTTTGGCTAGTGCTGCTCGAATACGAATACTTTTATAGTCCTTCTGTATTAATTCGGTTTTGTAACACAACAGTCTCCGTATTCTCACTTTTTTCCTCTGACACATCATTAGCAGATAGCTTGATGCTCTTCTTCTCATTTTCAATTTTTGTCTTAGTTTTATCCTCTTGTTTATACTTATTATTAGAATCGAACATGAGTATTCCTCCGTCATATATAGGTTGTTTTAGTATTCCCAAATTCTCTATTTAAAACACCATTCTTTAGCAATAATTCTCGATAGTTGAAATGGTTGATCCATAAAAAAAAATATGAACAGAGCTATAATATCCTCACAACTTTAGAAGTCTTTATGTATCAGAAATTATGATATGATAAATATTGTTTAAACTATTACAAAAGACTAATCAATTATAGATTTTTCTCTAAAATAAGACGAACACGAAAGGGTGAACATTCATGACCTTTACTGACTTATCTATTGCAACCAATGCAACCATATTACCTATTAATGAAATAGCTGATAAAGCAGGAATTCCTAGACAAGCACTTGAATTATACGGCAACTATAAAGCAAAGATTAACGTCGATTCATTACCTCCTGCAACTAAACTTGGACAAGTCGTATTAGTAACGGCTATAAGTCCAACTCCTGCTGGAGAAGGAAAATCAACGGTAACAGTGGGACTGGCAGATGCATTCAACCAACTGAACGAATCCGTCATCGTTGCATTGCGTGAACCTTCTCTAGGTCCTGTTATGGGTGTAAAAGGTGGGGCCACTGGTGGTGGTTTTGCACAAGTATTACCGATGGAAGACATCAATCTTCACTTTACAGGAGATATACACGCGATCACGTCTGCAAATAACGCGTTAGCCGCATTGATTGATAATCATTTACATCAAGGCAACGCACTGAACATAGACCCGAGAAGAATTGCTTGGAAGCGTGCTTTAGATATTAATGACCGTGCATTGCGACAAATAACTATCGGCTTAGGTGGTCCACTGCAAGGTGTTCCTAGACAAGATGGGTTTGATATCACTGTTGCTTCAGAAATCATGGCAGTCTTATGCTTGGCAACTACATTGAAAGATTTAAAAGAGCGACTTGCTCAAATGGTGATTGCTTATACATATGACAAAGAACCCATTACAGTAAGACAATTAGCAGTAGAGGGTGCTTTAACTTTGCTATTAAAAGATGCATTCAAACCAAATTTAGTTCAAACAATAGAAGGTACTCCTGCAATTATTCACGGAGGTCCTTTTGCAAATATTGCGCATGGTTGTAATTCCTTATTAGCTACAAACACAGCTAGAAGACTTGCTGACATCGTTATAACGGAAGCTGGATTTGGAGCGGATTTAGGTGCAGAGAAATTCATGCACATCAAATCAAGAAAAGGAAATTTCCACCCAGATGCCGTTGTCATTGTGGCAACTATTCGAGCTCTAAAAATGCATGGTGGCGTCGAAAAAACTGAACTGACACACCCAAATGCTAGCGCCGTTAAACGTGGAATGGCGAATTTGGAGAAACACGTACATACGATTCGTCAGTTTGGGATTGAACCGGTTATTGCATTAAATCGTTTTATCACGGATGAAAACGAAGAATTAGAAGAAGTTATGAATTGGGCACTACAACATGGTGTTCAAATTGCCCTCACACATGTATGGGAGAATGGTGGTAAAGGTGGACTTGAATTAGCTAAACTGGTTAAACAAGAGTTAGCAAAACCGAAAAACTTTACCATGCTTTATGATGAAACTGATTCCGTGGAAGAAAAACTTCGGATTATCGTCCAACAAGTTTATGGTGGTTCTGGCATTCACCTTTCAGACAAAGCTAAGAAAAAGCTAGTAGAATTAAAGAAATATGGTTGGGATGCACTGCCCATCTGTATGGCGAAAACGCAATATTCTCTTTCTGACCAACCCGCGCTATATGGGAGACCTGAGGGATTTACCATTACAATAAGAGACATTATCCCTAAACTGGGTGCAGGCTTCTTAGTCTGTTTAACAGGTGACATTATGACCATGCCTGGTTTACCGAAACAACCCGCTGCTCTCAAAATGGACATTGATGATGATGGAAATGCCGTCGGTTTATTTTAAATTAACCTTCAAGAACCGAATAAGGAGGTCCCCATATAATTTCTATGAGGACCTCCTTTATAATTGTTCGTAAATTTCTACAGCGTAGGTTTCTGAACAGCTAGTTGAATAACATGAGATAAACCATTGTGCGACCCTTCATCACGCATGACTTCACCCATAAAGAAATGAATCGTACGCCAGTCATTAAATTGACTAATAAACTCTTCAGGAGTGTACAGTAATGAAGCATCTTTAGGCCCTCCACTTTGATATGGAAGTTGATGAACAGAATACACTTCTGTTATGAAATAACCTCCTGGTTTTAATGCTTTCTTAATATTAGCTAGAGTTGACTCTCGCAACTGTTTAGGAAAATGACCAAACACACAAAAAATTTGATCCCATTGGTTTTCTTTCCAAGGAGCGTCATTTAAATCAACATGTTCTGCCTTAACAACTACCCCATTTTCCTTAGCAAGCTCTCTTGTTTTTTCTAGACCTACTTCCGAATAATCCCATGTGGTTACATTGATACCCTTTTGAGCTACAAATACAGCATTCCGTCCTTCACCTTCTGCTATGGCTAATGCATCTCCAGTTTTCAGTTGAAAGTTTTCGTAACAATATTTGATAAATTCATTCGCTTCCTTACCAAATAAATAGTCATTTATTTGAAATCGATTGTCCCATTGATTGTTCATTTTCTCATACTCCTTCATAGCCTTACTACTATCTTTTACTTCCGTCATCCTTATTTTACAATTCCCCTTATACTATTCGCAATTGATGTCTCTCAAGACTCCAACTACGCTTAGTTGACTAAATCAACTAAAGTAACTTACAATATAGTTAGCTAAATTTTCAAACTATTAAGGGGGCTCTATATGGAATCCATTCAAAATATAGAAAATATACGGAAATTCAATAGGTATTATGCGAACTTTCTTGGGAAAATTGATCAAGAAATCTATAATCGTCCAATACCATTAACAGAAGCGCGCGTAATTACTGAAATAAATTTAAGAAACGGTTGCACTGCAACAGAAATTAGAGAGCATCTTGGTATTGACCGTGGGTATATGAGCCGAATTGTTCAGCGGTTTGAGGATGACAAAATTATTTATAAAAAGAATTCATTAGTAGATAAACGTCAATATTTACTCTATCTAACTGATTACGGAAAAGAAGTATTTAATGGTTTGGTTGAAAATGCAAATCGTGAAGTAGGTAACATGATTCAATCCATATCGAAAATAGATCAGTCCAAGATTGTAAAAGCCATGGAAACAATCGAATCTATTTTTTCTCAACAACATAAAAATCTCGAAGTCTCCATTCGTTCATTTAAGCCAGGAGATATAGGTTTAGTAGCTCATCTACATGGCAAGCTCTACGATAAAACATACAACTTTGGGCCACTGTTTGAATACTACGTTATGAAAGGATTAACGGAATTCATGGTGAATACAGAAGGAGGCGATTTATGGGTCGCTTTAGTTAATGGTGAAATCGTAGGCTCTATCGCAATTACTCACTCTAGTGATTCAGTAGCTCAGTTAAGATGGTTTGTTTTGGATGAACATTATCAAGGATTGGGTATAGGTAAACAACTTATGGAAACTGCCCTCGATTTCTGTAAGCAACAAAACTATCAACATATTTTCTTATGGACAGTGAGTATTTTAAACACAGCACGCTACCTTTATCAAAAATATAACTTTACATTAACTGAAGAAAAACCAAATGAGGAATGGACTGAATCTCAATTAATGGAACAACGTTGGGACCTTGATCTTACAACTGATAATTAAATATTTTAAATGGACATACGCGAACATACTAGGATAAGAGTTGTCTTTCTTAAAACTAGTATAAAAACGGGGTAAAGGAGAGATTTTAATGGATTTGAAATTTACAGAAGAACAACAATTGATTCGTAAAATGGCACGCGACTTTTCTCAAAATGTTATTGCACCTGCTGTTTTGCATATGGAAGAAACAGATGAATTCCCATTAGAGGTAGTCCGGAAAATGGGCAAACAAGGTTTAATGGGCATGACAGTTCCTGAGGAGTTCGGAGGTTCGGCTTTAGATTTCACCTCTTTTATTCTAGTTATTAACGAAATTTCGAAGGTAAGTGCAACAGTTGGTGAAATGCTTTCAGTTCACTCTTCCGTAGGGACTAATCCTATCTTATATTTTGGAACAGACGAACAGAAAAAGAAATACATTCCTAAACTAGCAACAGGAGAGTTCATAGGAGCTTTTGCTCTGACAGAGCCAAGCGCCGGATCTGATGCTGGAAACATCAAAACAACAGCAGTAAAAAAAGGGAATAAGTATGTTTTGAATGGAGCTAAAGTCTTCATTAGCAGTGCTGGAGTAGCGGACACCTATATTACCCTTGCCCTTACTGATCCTGAAAAGGGCAAAAAGGGGCTTTCAGTATTTATCGTAGAAAAAAACACTCCTGGGTTTACAGTTGGGAAAGTTGAAAAGAAAATGGGACTTCATGGCTCCAATACAGCGGAATTATTTTTTGAGAATGTCGAAGTACCAGCAGAAAACCTACTTGGGCAGGAAGGTGAAGGTTTTAAAATTGTCATGGCCAATCTTGATGTAGGACGTATTGGAATTGCTGCGCAAGGTCTAGGGATTGCAGAAGCTGCTTTAGACTATTCAATAAAATATGCAAAACAACGGGAACAATTCGGTAAACCTATTGCAGAGATGCAGGCAATCTCTTTTAAATTGGCTGATATGGCTACTCAGGTTGAGGCAGCAAAAATGCTAGTCTATCGAGCTGCCGATTTGCGAAGTCGAGAGATTGAATGCGGGAAAGAGGCGTCAATGGCAAAATGCTTTGCTACAGATACAGCTATGAAGTCTGCTATTGAAGCTGTTCAAATTTATGGTGGTTATGGCTACACTAAGGACTACCCCGTTGAACGACTGTTTCGCGATGCGAAGGTTACGCAAATTTATGAAGGAACAAATGAAATTCAAAGAATCGTCATTTCAAAATATCTTTTGAATACCTAAATTATGAAACATCAATATAAATTAATACATATGTGAGTCAAATTTATAATAAAAAATCTAGGAATAAAATCCGAACAAACTAGATTTCCGCTCCATGCGGACGCTTTCCGTGGGGCACGACGTGGCGTTCTTAGTCTTCGTTCCACGGTCCTGCGGTTACTCGTCGTAAAGACACTGGCTTTTGCCAGCATCTTTCCTGCGGGGCTTTCAGTTCGTGCTAGTCTTTGCGACGAAGCTAAGCGCAGCGATGCAGCTCACTTTCATGTTTCGAAGCTAGCAAAGCGATGCAGAAACAGAAACAGGAGCAGATGTTTTACGCCGCATTGCGCTACAATCAAACGATACCTGATTAAAATAAACAGTTAACAGATAATTAATATAAAAAGCAATTAAATGTTCGTGTTTATTATAGAATTGAGGAGTTATGAAATTGACTCATGTATATATAATAAAGAGTCGGTATTCCTACATTGGAAAACCGGCTTTTTCAAATTAACTGAAGGTCGTAACAACATTTACAAATCGTTTACAATATTCAGTATTTTTTAACAATTTATTCGTTGACTTAATTGATACATTTGGTTTAAATTAATATATAAGTAAATCATTATACATTAATAAGGAGTGTGTGTGATGTTAAATAAACCATGTATTGGCTTTGGAAAGTTTATTAAAGAATCTCGAGAATTTAAAAACCTTTCGTTAGAGATGTTTGCCGACCAATTAAAAGTTTCGCATCAAATTGTTGATCGATTGGAAATGGACTTACTTCACCCTTCTGGTTCACTCATTAAGAAATTGTCCCTTGTGTTAAATGTAGAAGAAAATGAGCTTTTCAATCTAATCTGGTGCGAGAATCCCGTGAAATTGCATCAAAATCACTTTTGAAAAACATTACCTTTCTGATTGAAGTGATACTCTCGAGGTTAAGTTATAGAATGAAAGAATAATCGACTAATTAAATTCCATATTTTAACTATTATAAAGTGGACCACGATTTTTACAACGTGGATGCCTATTTTTATAACGTCACCTTCCATAATTACAACGTGACACCTACTAATTACAACTGAGCTTTCGCTCGACATTGCAAGACACTTCATAGATTGAGAATACTTAAATAAAATTTGCCGAAACTTCATCTTCGGCGGCATGCCTCATTGTAGCGAGTGTGCATCATGCAAACCACTGTTCTGCAATCCCTTCTTTTTAAGTTGTATTTTCTTTTATGATCAATTCGAAAACATTTACTTGATTGGAGCGGAAGGCGGCGGGAAAAGCATGTGCTCCTGCGGTTACTCGTCGCAAAGATATTGGACGAATGACAGTTCGTCCAATATCTTTCCTACGGGATTAGCGGGACAGGCGAGACCCCGTATTGGAGCGCTAAGTGGAACAAAGGCTAAGAACGTCACATCATGTGACAACGCCTTTGTGACCAACATCGTGTTGGCCTGAGGAGGCTCTCCGTCCGCCCCGTGGAAAGCGTCCGCCTGGAGCGCAAATCAGTGGTATCATACTAGAACCTACTCCTTAAAATACCGGAAATACTGGATTCATGGCTCACTAAAATTATATACTTTCTCACCATTTAAAAAGCAGAGCCCTCTCGATAAACGAGGGCTCTGCTTTAATGTACTATTTAACAGTTTTCAGGAAGACCAACCAACGTTAAACTTCCATCTTGCATATCAATGGTAACTTCTTCGGCCATGGTAAGTACGCGTTGATCAATTGCTACTTGAACGCCATTGACCTCTTTAATAACATCTTGCTCTTCGGGAACATCTAAAGATAAACCTAGTTGTGGACCGCAACAACCTTGACCCACAAAGTAAAAACGAATTCCGGCAGCATTTTTTTCCGCCATTGCATTTGTTAACATTTCTTTAGCAGTATCTGTAATAATCATAAATAAACACATCCCCTAATTGGTTTAATAACCTATTTTTATTTCTAGACTTTGCAAATGTAGCATTTACCACACTTTACACACCCTCAAACTAATGTGGTAAATCTATAATGATTGACTCCAGTCGTGAGTTGCCTGGCCTTCTAAATAACGTTCTGCGTCTAATGCAGCCATACAACCTGTTCCAGCTGCTGTAATCGCTTGTCGATATTTATTGTCTTGAACATCTCCACAAGCATAGACGCCAAGAATATTTGTATCCGTTGTTCCAGGTTTCACTTGAATATAGCCAACTTCGTCTGTATCAATTTGGTTGTTTAAGAATGCCGTATTCGGTGTGTGACCAATGGCTACAAAAATCCCATCCGTCTCAATAATTTCTTCTTCACCTGATTCATTATTCATCACTTTTAGACCATTTACTTTAACACCATTGGACATCACTTCAACTGGACTTCTATTTAATTTCCAAGAGATTTTAGGATTTTGTCTTGCTCGATCTTGCATGATTTTAGACGCACGTAACTCTTCTCTTCTATGCACAATAACTACTTCAGAAGCGAATTTTGTAAGGAAGTTTGCTTCTTCCATGGCAGAATCTCCACCACCAACAATGATTACTTTTTTTCCTCTGTAGAAAAATCCATCACACGTCGCACACGTGCTAACACCAGTTCCAATGTTTTCTTTTTCCCCGGGAATTTTCAGAAGTTTAGCGGAAGCACCTGTAGAAAGGATTAAGGATTCTGTTACAATCTCACCTAGTCCACTTACAGTAAGTTTAAATGGTTTTTCAGATAAATTTGCCTCTGTTACCCATCCGTTTTTAAACTCAGCTCCAAAACGTTCAGCTTGTTTACGCATATTGACCATCAACTCTGGACCCATAACACCATCAACAAAACCTGGGAAATTCTCAACTTCTGTCGTTAAAGTTAATTGTCCTCCTGGTTGGTCTCCTTCAATTACAATTGGATTCATATTTGCTCTTGCCAGATAGATTGCTGCCGTTAAACCAGCTGGTCCAGTGCCTAATATTACTACTTTATGCATATTGATCTCCTCCGAATGATTAGTTAATAAGTTCTTCTACTTCTATATTTCCTAGCTTATCTTCAGGCTGCCACTTTACAATCGTTGTTTGTTTAGTGAGTTCTTCGCTGACTTTTTTAATCCACACTTTTTCACTAGTTGCCTTAGCACTTAAAATAGGATCAATCGTTTCTGTTCCATAAAGACTCTGATTAATTACCCATGACTTCGGTTGAATACCAGCTCTTTTTAAGTCTTGTTGTAAACGCATTGCTTCAAAAACAGGTGTAGCTTCAGGTAAAGTAACAATTAGCACACTGGTTTCCTCAGGATTACGAAGACGCGGAAGCAAGTTTTTAACCGCATCAGGAATTTCACCAGTTGATCTGGATAGTTCTTTTTCATATGATTTCGCAGCATCAAGCAGCAATAATGTATGACCTGTTGGTGCCGTATCGATTACCACGATTTCCTCATTTGATTTCTCAACTACATCTGCGAATGCCCTAAATACAGCAATTTCTTCTGTACAAGGAGAATTCAAATCCTCTTCTAAATAACGCAAAGCATCTTCTTCCAAACCAGCGCCTGCCGTTAGAAGAACTTCTGCTTTATATTTCTCTACTTCAGCTGAAGGATCAATTTTACTTATGGTGAGGTTATCCATAACTAACTCATCCTTAAACACAAATTCTAAATGTGCCGCAGGATCAGTTGTGGTTAAATGGACTTTTTTACCCTTCTTAGCTAATCCAACTGCAAGTAAGGAAGCGATTGTTGTTTTTCCTACGCCACCTTTACCCATTGTCAAAATAACACGTGTGTTCTTAACATACAAATCATCAATCGTTTGGTTAAGTGTCAACAAATTATCACTTTTTAATTCCACTGATTCCTGTGAACTACTTGAAAGAAGATATGATTTAAACAAATGGCGGAGACTTTCACTACCTATTAAGGAATAGGAAACAAAAGGCAACGAATATGTTTCTAATTGCTTTAAAGACTCAGGTAGTTCTTTTAACGCCTTTTGTTGTCTGTTATAAAAGGCACTGGAAATTTCATCATTGTCGATAGGCTTCTTCAGTAATCCATTGATAATCAATAATTGATTTTTAATACCAATTTCTTTTAACTCTGTTGATGCTCTTTGTGCTTCAAAGAAAGTGGATGAATCTGGTCTAGTCACTAATACTAGTTTGGTTTGACTAGAATCAGAAAGTACTTTCACTGTGTTCGCATATAATTCCTTTTTTGCAGACAGTCCAGATAACGGACCTAAACAGGATGCACCATGTGTACTATCTTCTAAAAACCCATTCCACGCATTTGGTAGTTGCAGCAATCTTAATGTATGACCAGTCGGAGCTGTATCAAAAATAACATGATCAAAACCACTAATTAATTCAGAATTCGTAAGTAAATTTGTGAATTCATCAAATGCCGCGATTTCAACTGTACATGCACCAGACAATTGCTCTTCCATTTGGTCGACAACTGCATCAGGTAATTTTCCGCGAAATGGATCTACAACTTTATCTCTGTAAGATTTAGCCGCTTCTTCAGGATCTAAATTGCATGCAAATAATCCATCGACATTGTCAACTTTCGTCGGTTGGTTACTAAACTCCATGCCAAACACATCTTGTAAATTAGATGCAGGATCTGTACTAACCAATAACACTTTTTTTCCTTGGTCAGTAAGATTCACTGCTGTTGCACAAGCTGCTGATGTTTTCCCTACCCCACCTTTTCCTGTAAAGAATAAAAAAGGCGTTTCTTTAAGTAACCGTGGGTGAAAATTTTGCATGAGGATAGACTCCTTTATTTGAATTTTATATCTAAAAGATTTGTAGGTTTCTTCATTTTCAAGTCGCTTTCTTGAATACCAAACCATATAGCCAATTCTTCATTGGAAGGGTACTCTCCAACTTTTAGCATTTCGCCATTAACAACAACAGCAGGCAATGCATCTGGTCCTTTTTCATGTAGCACTTGATTAATGATTAAGTTTTCTACAAACATCCCAGGTTCATTTCCTAAGTTATATCGTTTAATGTCAAACCCTTGTTTCTCAAGGGTAAAGACAGCTGCAGCTACACGTGTTAACTCTGGGTCAACACTTGGTCCACATACGCCTGTCGGACAACATAAAGCAGGATCAAATATTTCAACTTTAGTCATTGGGTTCATCCTTTCACAAATAAATAATCATATGCTTATATATTATATAGAAGATAAGTCGAGTAATTTCCTCCTCGACTACTTCTTAGTTATTCACCGGTTTCAGCAAAATGTTTAATACGTTCTCCAATTTCATCACGAACTTGTTGGAATACAACCCATTTTTCTTCTTCTGTACCTTCAGCTTTAGCAGGGTCATTGAATCCCCAGTGCTCGCGTTTTACGTGAGGTGGTGTCATCGGGCATTTATCAGCTGCGTCGCCACAAAGTGTTACAACAAAATCTGCATGGTTAAGAATTTGTGTATCAATGATATCTGATGTTTGATTTGAAATATCAATTGATACTTCATTCATAGCTTTTACTGCATTAGGATTCAACCCATGTGCTTCAATTCCAGCACTTAGTACTTGCCACTCATCACCTAAGTATTTTTTTCCCCAACCTTCGGCCATTTGGCTTCGGCAAGAATTACCTGTACATAAGAAATATAATGTTTTTTTAGTCATGATGAAAAACTCCTCTTTGTTTTAGATTTAGACGATTAGTAACCATAAATAAAGTCCAATTAGCGTGATTAATAGTGTTGGGATTGTTAAAATAATTCCCACTTTAAAATAAGTACCCCATGCGATTTTTACGCCTTTTTGAGATAAAACATGGAGCCATAATAAGGTCGCAAGCGAACCAATAGGTGTAATTTTTGGACCTAAGTCAGAACCAATTATATTTGCATAAATTAATGCTTCTCGAATTGTTTCTGGAGTAGTCGTTTCTGAGATCGCTAGTGCATTAATCATCACTGTAGGCATATTATTCATCAACGATGACAAAATAGCTGCAATGAACCCCATAGAGATAGTTGCTGCGAATAAACCTTGATTAGCTGCAAGCTGAATCACGTCTGCTAATACACTCGTCAATCCAACATTTCGCAAGCCGTAAACGACTACATACATGCCGATTGAGAAGAAAACAATCGCCCATGGTGCACCTTTTAATACACGTTTTGTTTGAACTGCTTTACTCTTTTGAGCCATAAGTAAAAAGAATATCGAAACGATGCCTGCCACTATTGAAACAGGAAGTCCTAAAAACTCACTTGAGAAATAACCGACTAATAATAAGCCTAATATATACCAAGATAATCTAAACATTTTTACGTCTTTAATTGCATCACGAGGCTGTTTTAAATCTGCTAAATCATAATTTTTCGGAATGCTCTTTCGGAAAAACAAGTACAATACCAAAATACTAGCTAGAAGAGCAAACAAGTTCGGCACAATCATTCTAGAAGCATATTCGACAAATCCAATACCAAAAAAGTCAGCTGATACAATGTTAACTAAGTTACTTACTACTAATGGTAGAGAGGTCGTATCTGCGATAAAACCACTCGCCATGATAAATGGGAAAATCATCTTTTCATCAAATTTCAAACTTCGAACCATTGCAAGAACGATGGGTGTAAGGATCAACGCTGCTCCATCATTTGCAAATAATGCAGCAACCACCGCTCCTAAAAGCGTTACATACACAAACATTCGAACTCCATTACCTTTTGCGGCTCTTGCCATGTGCAAAGCGGCCCACTCAAAAAATCCAATTTCATCTAAGATGAGCGAAATAATAATAATAGCTATGAATGCTAATGTGGCGTTCCATACAATTTCAGTTACATCGATTACATCTTGAAAATCTACAACACCTACCAGTAAAGCAAGTACTGCACCACCACAAGCTGACCAACCGATAGAAAGATTTTTAGGTTGCCAAATAACAAAAATTAAAGTGATAAGAAAAATTACTGATGCTAAAACAACTGATGTCAAACTAAACCCTCCATTATTCGCAAGTAATGCGTAATCCTTGCTGTTCTAATTCTTTTATTCTTTGATCCTGATCAGGAATGAAATCAAGAAGATTTTGAACAAATTCATAAGCTTCATGCTGTCTATTTAGCGAATAAAATATCCATTGCCCTTTTCGATTTTCGTTTACTAAACCAACATCCTTTAATTTTCGTAAATGTTGACTAATAGCTGATTGACTTACATTAAAAATTGCTACAAATTCACACACACAACATTCATTTTTTTGTAACAGTTTTAACATGGATAACCTTGTTTTATCACCCATTAACTTTAAAATCGAACTCGCTTTATCAAGCTCTATCAGTATTGTTGTATCTGTCATTCTTGTTAGCTCCTTTCAGTAAATTAGTTTAGCCTATTTAGGATAATTTATTTTTCCTTTGAGTCTAAGCATTTCTTTCTTTAAATACTATATCATCATATACTTATATGCTTTGAAAATCAATAAGGTACTTCTTTATTAAATAATTGTTAAATTCACCTGATAAAAAATAGAATTATCTTCTACTCTGGTCGTTGTTTTTTGGATCGACTCGATCATATCCAATTTACACCAGTAATTTATCATTTATAGAGTAATCCTATATTCATTCAATTTAATGAACATAGATTAATGGACAGAGTTTTATTGAACGTTATTAAACCAAAATGATGTGTTTTTAACCATTTGTGGCATATTCAGAAAAGGACGAGTTTTGTTACATAGACGATTAATATTTAACAATTCATATGCTCAATTCAAAAAAGAGTATCCACTTTTAATGGACACCCAAATTAATTTGAATATTGACATCCCCGTCTAATTTCTATCACATTTTTGATTGGTGTGCCCCTAGTAAAAAGCTTTTAAACTCCTTATGACATTAGTAATTAATTTATATTAGATAGTTAATAATATTTATTACTTCAATAAAGAAAATAAACCTCTCTATTTCAAGTGTTCCACTTAATATGGCAATTCATATCGTATAAAAAAAGAATAATAGGACATGATTAATAGAATAGCAGAGGAATAAACAAAAATTATGTGTATATGTATCCAAAAAATTCACAGCAAATGAGGTAGTGTATGGGCTTTTTCAAAAAGAAAAGTAATACTAAAATAAATTCTACTTCTAGCCAAACGATGAAGACAAGTTCAACAAACGAATTAAAAACAAACCTTCAAGAAAATATACAAAGAATAAAAGATTCCCTTGGAGAAAGCTCGGATATTATCATTCGAGAAATTCGAATTGGAAAAGAAGGAACTATTAAAGCCGGTATTATCTATACAGATGGGTTAACAGATACAGCCTCATTACAAAATTTCATTTTAGAAACGCTCATGCTAGATATCAAAGGGACCGAATTACAGAAAAAGCGCTCTCCTGAACAAAATCTTATTAGCGTATTAAAAGATTTTGCCATGACGGTAGGAGAGATTAAAGAATTAACTAATTTTGAAGTGCTTTTTACCGGACTTTTATCGGGGGATACGATTATTTTAATCGATGGATATGCCCAAGGTTTAATCATCTCCAATAAGCAATGGGTTGAGCGTGGGGTAACAGAACCAATGGCCCAGTCGGTAGTTAGAGGACCACGAGAAGGATTCTCCGAAAATTTACGCGTAAATACAGCCTTAGTTCGTCGGAAACTTAAAGATCCGAACCTTTGGATGGAATCAAAAGTTATTGGAAGATACACGAAAACGAACATTGCCATGATGTATATCAATGGCATTGCAAATGACGAAATAGTGAAAGAAGTCCGTTTACGTTTGGATGGGATAGACATTGATGGAATTCTTGAAAGCGGAAATATCGAGGAATTAATCCAAGATGCACCATATTCACCTTTCCCTACTATTTACAATACAGAACGTCCAGATATAGTAGCTGCAGCACTTTTGGAAGGACGAATAGCCATTTTGGTGGATGGAACACCATTTGTCCTAATTGCTCCAGCATTATTCATACAATTTTTTCAATCTTCTGAAGACTACTATCAGCGTGCCGATATTGCGAGTCTTATTCGACTCCTTCGGTTTTTTGCATTCACGATTGCATTACTTGCACCCGCAATGTTTATTGCGATCACAACTTTTCAGTATACTATGCTCCCACCTGCACTCCTCATTAATCTGGCAGCCCAACGAGAAGGAGTCCCATTTCCCGCATTTATTGAAGCAATCATAATGGAAGTCACCTTTGAAATCTTACGTGAAGCAGGTGTAAGAATGCCACGAAACATCGGGGCAGCGATGTCAATTGTAGGGGCATTTGTTATTGGAACAGCAGCCGTTGAAGCAGGCCTAGTCTCTGCTGCGATGGTCATCGTCGTTTCAATAACCGCCATATCTAGTTTTGTTTCACCCACTTACGACATAGCGATTGCTGTGAGGATGCTACGTTTCGGGTTTATGGCCTTAGCTGCTACTTTTGGTTTTTATGGAATTACGATAGGTTTATTTGCTCTACTTCTGCATTTATGCAGTTTGCGCTCTTTTGGCGTACCCTATATGTCTCCACTAGCTCCATTTAATGTTTCGGATCAAAAGGATACGTTTATTCGTTTGCCTAGATGGAAAATGTTTACTCGACCGCGTCTAATCAGTCAACAAAATATCGTTAGGCAACAAGATTCATCCTCTGCAAAACCAGAACCATCAAAAAATCAGGAGTACGAAGGGGTTTAAATGATGAAAAAATGCATGTTTGTTCTTCTGATTCTCAGCTTCTTTCTTACGGGGTGTTGGGACCGGAGGGAATTAAATGATCTTGGCATTATAATAGCATTAGGAATCGATAAAGTAGAAGATGAATACCAGGTAACTGCTCAAGTGGTTGTACCTTCGGAAAATTCTGTGAAATCAAGTACGGGGCGTTCACCGGTTACCCTCATTCATGCGAACGGAAAAACGGTATATGAAGCCTTTCGAAAAATGACAAAGGAAACGCCTAGAAAAATATATCCTGGACACCTTCAAATGCTAGTGCTCGGTGAGGAATTATCTCGAGAAGGAATAGGGGAATCCTTAGAGTTACTGGCAAGGGATTGGGAACTTCGATCGGATTTCTATGTTGTTGTTGCTAAAAATAAGTCCGCGGAAGAGATACTGAATGTCTCAACAACTATAGAAAGCATACCCGCCAATAAAATGTTTAACACGCTTAAAACTTCAGAAAGGGCTTGGGGGGCAACAAACGGCATTACAATAGATGAGCTGATAGCAGATCTTACAAGTGAAGGTAAGGAAGCTGTATTAACGGGGATTCAAGTAATTGGAAACCAAGAATTAGGATCAAGCAGACAGAATGTGGAATCGATTACTCCTGCTGCTCGAATTCAATATGATCAATTGGCTGTGTTTAAAAAAGATAAACTAGTAGGATGGTTAACTGAACAAGAAAGTAAAGGGTATAATGACATCACCAACTCAGTAAAAACAACAGTAACACCTATATCTTGTCCTAATGAAGGAAAAGCCACTATAGAGATTACTCGGCTCAATTCTGAGGTTAAAGGTAATGTAAGCAAAGGAAAACCCGAAGTGGATATTAATATTAAGATAGAAGGGAATGTCGGGGAAGTATTATGTCAAATTAATCTTAGTGAACCAGAAACAATTGATGAGGTAGAGAAAATCACGGAAAAAGAAGTGGAAGAGACCGTTAATCAGACCGTTAAAACGTTACAACAACAATATGAAACAGACATTTTTGGTTTTGGTGAAGCCGTTCATCGATCCAATCCGAATGAGTGGAAAAAGCTTAAAGAGCATTGGGAAGAGGAATTTTCTAACTTGACGGTGAATGTTAAAGTTGACGTAAAACTTGGGCGTACGGGTACAGTCGATAATTCCTTCTTAGAAAAGATAAAGGACTAAATAATCATGCTGAAAAGTATAGGAATACTCCTGATTGCAGCTGCCATTCTGTGGATTGAAGTTCCACCTCTCTTGAAAAAAAAGCATAAAAAAGAGTTGCTTGTGTTTTCAATTTTTCTTGCTATTGGGATAGGTCTAAGTATTACACTTGGATTAGAAAAAACTATTCCAAATCCACTAGATTTACTCACTTTTGTGTTTAAACCGCTTAATGACGTTATTGCTCTTTTGTTGAAATAAAATAACTGTGTAGAGGGAAAGGTATGATATGAAATGATGCAAGACGTTAAAATAAATTCATACCAATTTCTAGTTTTAGTTATTTTATTTACGATTGGTACAAGCATCTTAACTGTACCATCAGCATTAGCAGCTGATGCGAAGCAAGACGCTTGGATTACCGCTATAATTGGTACGGGTATCGGGTTATTGGTCACATGGCTATTCATTACTATAGCTCTTTGGTTCCCTCACCTCACCTATATCCAAATCATTGAAAAACTATTTGGAAAATGGGTAGGTAAAGCCATTTCTATTTTGTTTGTATTCATGTCTTTTCTTTATGCTTCAAGTCTTTTGTTTTATAGCGGAACATTCTTAAATATCCATGTGATGCCGAATACTCCAATGATAGTCCTTAATATTCTTATGGCGGGGATAGTGGTGATGGGAGTCCGTCTTGGATTGGAAACCCTCGCTCGTACTGCAGAAATTTTAATTGTCTTATTCTTTGTCATTTTTCTCATTTTAGTGGTGTTTGTTTCACCTGAAATCAAGTTTGAAAACATACAACCTGTATTTGAGATGGGTACAAAAAAAATCGTTCAATCATCACTATTTTATGTCGTAACATCTTCAGTTAATTCCGTTATTTTATTAATGATTTTCCCTTCTTTTATTAACAAAATGAAACACGTTAAAAAATCTTTTTTAATTGGAAACTTAATAGGCGGAATCGTCATCATCATCATTACATTTTTGTGTGTTTCGGTATTAGGTGCTGAGAAAACTGCAAGAGAGATTTATCCAAGCTACGAATTGACCAAAAGGATAAATGTCGGGGATTTTGTACAGCGTATAGAGGGATTAATGGCTACCCTCTGGATGATCACCCTCTATATTAAGACGGCCCTTTATTTTTACGCTTCCGTTTTAGGGATAGCACAAATTCTAAATTTGAAAGATTACCGTCCTTTAACGTTACCGTTAGGAATGATTGCCGTTGTCCTCTCTCTCGTGATTTATCCTAACGTCTCTTATCAACAACATTGGGACAGCACAACGGCTAAATCCTTATCATTAACAATCGGCCTTTTTTTACCTCTTTTACTGGTAGTCGTATATGCCATACGAAAAAGACAATTAAAAAAAGAAGCCTAAAAACCCTAGGAACAAAATACGCATAAAAGCCTATTCGGCAATGCATCGCCAAAACGTTCGGGAAAAGACATGCGTCCTTTCCGGAAAATCAAAATCTTCACGGCCGAGGAACGGGAGACACCGTTGGTGAAATTTCGGTGCGATGGACCAAGGCAAACAACGCATCATGGTTTTCTGGAATCTGTACGCAACGCGCTACTTTTTCAAAAGCCAGGAGCTGGTTGAAAAGGCGATTTTCTGCACGGTTTGTTCCGTCCGAACCGTCCACAATCTAGGAAGATCTAAAAAGGATATGCTTTACCACAAAACCAATTTCTCTTTAAAATGAGCAACTCAACGGGCGGATCGCTGAAAGGCAGGAACTGAACGTTACGTGTGAATGAATTGAGTTTCTTCTATTATATAGTTATAACTATATTGATTCTTCATACTCCCTGACTAACTTATAAAAAGTCGTCTTTTTCACACCAATTTCCTGCATTGCTTTAACTGCCGTAATCTCTCCCGATTTCCAGCTAGTATACGCTTCGATGCCAGCAGTATCTACTAGTATGTTCCATGCCACATTATGTCCTGAGCCAATAGCTCCATATCTAGCAACATTTAGTTTACCTAGATTATTTTTTACATGTTCTACAAGGTCACCTAGAGTATTAAAAGGACTTTTCTTATTAACCACAATGACATAAGGATCAATCTGTGTTCTGCTGATTCAACTAAAATCTTCTAAAGAATATTGATCTTTTAAAGTCCCCTTTAGTAGTCCAATTTGACTCGGCGTCATCGCACCTACTGTATATTCGTCAGCTTTTGCAGCCATTAATCCTGCCATCTGTGTTGCTCCACTTCCTCCAGGACGATTTTCAATTAATATTTTTTGATTTAAAAGGGACTGAGCATATTTGGGGACCTATAGAAACCACAATTAAACGAATACAAGAGGAATTAATGGAATTGTTTCAACTTCCTTCAGCGGTTGGTATGGACAGTCAGTCTTAGTATTAGGTACAGCAAAGACGCTTTTGGTGTGGAATTCAGTCGTTCACGATCCATAGTCGAAGGGACTAACGATACGATGAAGATTTATCGTGTGTGTCATGAACTCTTTGATGAATTTTATGACGGACGCCCTACACGTCAAATATCGGTATCCCTCTCAAAATTAGAAGGTAAAACCAATTTGCAACTTAGTCTTTTTGAAGCTAATAAGTGGCGTAACCGGAAATTAGCTTCTGCTATGGATTCTATTCGAAGTAAATATGGTTCCACTGCACTATTAAGGGCTGTATCCTACACAGACGCAGGTACAGCACGGCAACGAGATCAATTAATTGGCGGTCATAAAGCAGAATAAAATGATTGTAACTAAATCGTACTGGTATCAAGTTTGGTGTGAAAATTCTTGTAAGTCACACTGAGTAATGCGAATTGATCTTTGACTCATCTTACCTGGAGCTTCAAAATTTTATCTCTTTACGATTACTTGAAGAAGGGATTTTTAGTTCTTCTCGATACTTACTAATCGTACGTCTAGAAATGGTAATTCCTTTTTCACTATTAAAATAACTTGCTATTTTTTGATCTGACAACGGTTTGAATTTATTTTCTTTCGCAATAAAAGTTTCTAAGAGCCACTTTACCTTCGTTTGAGATACGGAATTTCCTTCTACGGTTTCTAACTTTGACGTAAAGAACATTCGAAGTTCAAAAGTTCCTTTTGGTGTTTGAATAACTTTATTCATTGTAGCTCTACTTACAGTAGACTCGTGCATTTCTATTTCTTCCGCGACTTCTTTTAAAGTTAATGGTTCAAGTGACATAAATCCGTCTTTAAAAAAGCTTTCTTGTTTATTAATAATGACCTTAACTATTTTCATTATCGTTTGACGTCGTTGTTCTATACTACTTAACAACCATTGGTAACTAGTATATTTATCATTAATATACTTTGACGTCTCATCTTTATTAGTTAGCAAACTTGTATATTCATTATTAAAATTAATTTTAGGCAAGTAACTATCATTCAAATAAAAAGAAATCTCCGATTCTTTGATCTCGACAATAATATCAGGATTCAAATATTCTATTGAGAAGTCAGAGATGCTAGAACATGGTCTAGGATTAAGAGTCAGAATAAAGTCGTTAATATCTTTTACCTGGGTCATAGTTATATTCATGCGTGCAACTATATCATTCCATTTTTTATTTGCTAAAAGATCCAAATAATTCCGAATTAGACATTCAGCTAATTTTTCTTTCGGAAAATCAATTGTAATTTGCAATAGTAAACATTCCTTCAAATCCCTCGCGCCTATCCCAGTGGGACCAACTTGTTGAAGAAGCTGAATTCCTCTGTCAATTTCATTTTCTTCAAACTCTCCATAAGGAAATGGTTCATTTTGATTGAGATATAAATAGCCATTATCATCAAGATTATGAATTATAAATCTAATTATTTTTTGGTCTTGAACAGGCTTAAATAACAAATTGGCTTGTTCTAATAACTTATCTCTCATACTCATATCTTTACTTGATACTAAATCCACTGCCATTTTAGTGGGACTGATTGACTTCACCTTTCCATTCGATTTTTCTTCATACAAGGAACCATTCTTTTGTTCTACTAAATCAATTAAGGGGTTTTCCAACTCTTGTTCTCTTATATATTGGTACAGTTCATAAGTGGTATATTGTAATAATTCAATGGCTTGTCTTAACTTCACTGTCATTATTAGATTAAGTTCTTGTTTTTGTTGGAGAACGAGTTCCATAACTTCCTCCTTTGTTAATTAATGTAGTGCATATATCTCTTTTAGAAAGAACCCTAGAAAAACAGGCTACAAAAGTCTATATAATTAGGTACTTTGGTAGCCTGCTTTGGTCTATATGGGTCTCAAATTGCTAGATTAATTCTCATATTAATAATGTTTTTACCATAACTAGGAATTTACAGCTTTCCCCTTTTTCTCTTTGTATGAATCCAAACCCTCTTTTCCAAAGAAAAACAAAGTCATAAGTTCATCTTTGTTTTTCCATTCTTCGAAATCAGATGGGAGCCACTCAATTAGATTAGTTAAAGCAAATTCTTGTAACATTTTTGCGATGACCATTAATTCATGAGGTTTTAAATTATGTTCTTCTTGGCAAGAATCAGTGAATTCCGAAAAAATATCTAGTATCTTTTTTTGTCTTCCATCATCCCAAGAAACAGTAATTGAACTAAACTCTGTTATAAGACTTGCTGCTTTTTCTCGCTTTTCAGCAGGTAACTCATTCCAAACATCTGTTTTCATAAAGCGTACACCTCTTCCTTATAAGTTCTTGATAACTCTTCCGTTCACTTATTATTGCAAGTTTCATGCCAATAGTAATAACGCTTTTTGAACAGAACAATACCAAGAATTGTCGCAAATAAAGTAATTACTGTCGCATAATAAGACAACAGGTAAATGTTAAATGGAATCAATAGTATTTAAGTTCTTTATTTAATTTAATAAACAAATTGTTACCGTTACGAGATTAATTAGGTATGAGAAAATATACACTTGGTTTCATATTTAATCTAAGCATGCTGCATTTAATTTTACATCTAGACTCAAAATAAATCTTGTCTCTCTATTTAAAAATAATTGATTTTTTTGATAATTCAGATATAATTAATTGTTAATGAATAGTAATCCTCCTCTTTTCTTCTCATTCCTTTCACTCTCTTCATCTTATGTGTAAGCGCATACATATCTCCGTAATTACATAAAAATAATCATGTAAAAAATATGATTTAATCAGAGGTGATTTAAGTATGAAAAGTCCATTTCTATCCTTAGATTTTAATTCATCGCCAAAAGTTGAAAAAAAGAGAATATCAAATTTATGGGAACATTTTGTTTCAGGAAAAGAATTGAATTTAAAAGTGAGAACTTTAACTCATCAATCATGGGAACGTTCCTTAAAATATGGCATCTTACCGACTAAAGATAAAGCACCACTTATTTTAACAGAGGATAAAATTCAAGAATATAAATCTACTAATTCTCATTATTCCATTATAAAACCATTAATTTCAGAACTAAAAGAAGTAGCTATTGACTCGGGGCATTTAGTAGTTTTTTGCAATAATACTGGAGAAATAGTTGATTTAGATGGAGATACGTTGCTTAAAAGGAAAGCCGAAAAAATGAATTTTATGATTGGAACTTCATGGTTAGAACCTCAAATGGGAACTAATGCTATTGGTACTGCCCTTGCTACAGGTTCTCCTATGCAAGTTTTTGCCAGTGAACATTTTTGTCAATCTGTCCACAATTGGGTATGTTCAGCATCTCCTATTAGAGACCCTGCAACAAATAGAATTCTTGGAGTAATTAATCTGACGGGTGACTGGAATGGAATACATCCTCACTCTCTTTCTACAGCTATGTTGATAGCACAATCCATTGAAGGGAAACTTCTTAGTCTACTTGAATTTGAACGCTATATGTTAGTTGAGCACTATTTTGAAACAAGTATAAGAAACCCAAATAGAGTAATGGCAGTACTTGATCGTGGAGGTCAAGTACTTAAAGCCGACCATCTTTTTTATAAAAATGGATGGATCGACAGTAATAGCAACTATATAACTGATTTAGAAAATGTATATTTAATAGATAAGCACAGATGGGAGTCAAAAAATAAAAATAGCAAAGGTTGGTATTTCGAATTAACTCCTTATTATTATAAGGACAAACTACTTGGTTCGGTAGTACATGCTATTTCACCGGGGGGTTCTGCAAAAATTCCGGAAAATAATACAAGATACTCTTTCTTAAATCTTATTGGTCAATCTAAAGAATTTAAGTCGGTTATTTCAGAGGCATGGTCCATTGCAAGTCTCAATTTACCGGTATTAATTGAAGGAGAAAGTGGAACAGGAAAAGAATTATTTGCACAATCTATTCATACAGCTAGTCATTATTCTTCAGGACCCTTTATTGCATTGAACTGTGGAGCAATTCAAAAAGACCTTGCAGAGAGTGAGTTATTTGGATATGAGGAGGGAACATTCACAGGGGGGAAAAAGGGAGGAAGATTAGGTAAATTTCAACAGGCTGAAGGAGGGACTATATTTCTAGATGAAATTGGGGAACTCCCATTAAGTTTGCAAACTATGTTACTAAGAGTCCTTGAAGAAGGGGAAATTGTTCGGCTTGGCGGGAAAAATCCTGTTAAATTAAAGGTACGAGTTATTGCAGCTACGAATCTTGATATGAAAAAGGCTTCTGAAGAAGGGAAGTTTCGTCTAGATCTCTATTACCGACTAAATATTCTATCTCTTATTGTCCCGCCATTACGCAAGAGATCAGGAGATATTCCTTTGATACTAGAGTATTTATTAAAAAAGGTTTGTGTCGAAATAGGACGGTCCCATCTTAGCGTAGATGATCGAGCCTTAGAGATTATAGAAAAACATGAATGGCGTGGGAATGTGCGTGAACTACGTAATTTCACCTACAAAATGGCAGTGAAAGTAAAAGGCGATATCATAACCTGCATGGACCTGCCAAAAGAAATGATAGAAATTAATACAAGGGAAGAAAATGTGGATAATTCATCAAGGCTTTATAATAAAGAAGCTCAACCTCTAATACCTTTTAAGGCATCTCTAGAAAGTAGAGAAACATTGAATAAAATGGCTTCACTAAAAGACCTAGAAGTACAAACAATTCTCACAGTACTTAATGAATTAGATGGCAATGTTTCAGAAACGGCCAAAAGGCTAGGCATTCATAGAAGTACAATTTATAGAAAACTTAAATTATAAGGAATTTAAACTAAAAAACAAAGTTATTTTTATGAATTAATCTAATAAATATGGGGTGTCAACACTAAGTACAAGTCGTTGATGAACTCTGTCTTTAAAGTTTTAAATGTAGACTCTGCTACGGCATTGTCGTAGGGTTACCCTTTCCTTTCATTTCAAGTTGTATATTATTCTACTTACCCTTAATTTGTTTGTCCAACTAAAAATATAAAACGAGCCTAAATTATATTTAGGCTCGTTTTATATTTTTTTAGCAATCTTAATGCCTTAATCCATGTAATGTGTTTTTTATGTAATTTCAAATTCAATTAAACCTAAACTAATAAAATATTCAACAATTTGGAATTAATTGTATCATCTTAGTTTAAATTGTTAATAATATTAATAAAATAATTTATGTTTAAGGGTGATAAGTGTGAACTTTCAGATAGGTGATAATGTAATTATTTGTAGTGAATATACATCATACTTCCAAGAAAAAGGAATTATTCAATCTATTGATATATATGGTTATGTTAAGGTTTTGCTCAATGAGAGGGCGGGGACAAGTGTAAAAGTGAAAAGAGAAGAATTAAGGCTCATTATTAAAAGCCACAATTCACCTTATTTGGATAGCGCAAAGGTCATAGACTATATTCAAAATAAAAATAAAAATGAATCTAAAACTTTCTTTAATGAATTTTTTTTGGAACAAGTCGACTTATCGTTAGACACTTGGGATAAAGAATGGTTTATCCAGTTAACAAAGAGATTAAAATAATTTAAAAAACAAGCTTTCTAATTCGAAAATAAAATCTACTTTACTATTAATCTTAAACTTTTTTATTACACATACAAAGATTTGTTCCCTGCTATATCCCAAAACTGAGTATATATCAATCTCTTCAATAATCCGGTAAGTTGATTACTAGGATGAATATAGGCTGTAATTCCTGATTAATGATACAATACCTCATCTCATAAATCAGGAATTCAATACCTTTTATTTAATCTATAAAAATATCGTTGCTACTATACTAATAACTCTGCTCCTGCACCCTCGGATGGACCTTCTGTAGGATCAAGTGCTAGTTCTGCTTTTTCCGTAATCAATGAATCTGTGGTGATAATGAGCGCTGCAATAGAAGCTGCATTTTGAAGAGCAGAACATGTTACTTTAACAGGATCAATAATACCAGCGCTAATTAAATCAACGTATTCTCCGCTCAAAGCATTGAACCCGTAACCATTGGGCTGTGATATAACTTTTTCTACCACTTCCTGACCATCTACACCACAGTTATTCGCAATAGTCAAAAGTGGGGATGATAAAGAATTCAATACAATTTGAGTCCCAAGGTATGTGTCTCCATCTAGATTCGCAACCTTTTCCTCGACTTGGGTCAACACTTTAAGTAAAGCGGTCCCGCCCCCTACAACAATACCTTCTTCAACTGCAGCAAGTGTGGCATTTAAGGCATCTTCTATACGCAACAGTTTTTCCCTACGTTCAACAGATGTTATCCCACCTGCTAAAATAACAGCTACGCCTCCTGAAAGTCTAGATAGTCTTTCTTGAAGTTTTTCTTTCTCCCATTCTTGAGCAGTGTCTTCTATATGCTGACGAATCTGATCTTTCCTTCCTTGAATTTCATTCGTTTTACCAAATCCTTCGATAATAGCTGTTTGATCCTTATTAACAACCACTTGTCTTGCTCTCCCGAGATCCTCTATTGTTGTATTCTCAATAGATCGACCCATGGATTCTGAAATTACCTGACCACCTGTCATAACTGCAATATCCTCTAGCATAAGATTTCGATTATAACCGAACTCAGGAGCTCTCACTGCGACTGTCTGTAAATTCCCTTTATGTTGGTTAACCATTAGCGTACCTAACACTTCTGGCCCTACATCTTCTGCAATAATAAACAGTGGTTTTCCGGTTTCAATTAACTGTTCCATTAATGGTAAGATTTTATGGATGGAATTAATTTTTTGATCTGTTATTAAAATGTACGGATCTTCGAGGAGAGTTTCCATTTTTTCGAAATTGGTAACCATATTGTGTGAAATATATCCTCGATCGAATCGCATCCCTTTCACAACCTCTAAGATAGTGCTCGGAAGATTGGATTCCTCCACATGAATAATACCATCTGTTCCAACTCTATCCATGGCATCTGCAATCATCTCGCCAATTTCTTTATCCTTAGAGGAAATGGAAGCAACCTGAGCAATCGATTTATGATCTGTTAAAGGAAGTGCCGATTCCTTCAGAGCATCTACAACTAGTCTCACAGCCTTTTCAATTCCTATTTTCAGGATAATTGGATTTGCGCCTTCTCTAACGAAACGGTTTCCTTGTCTAACCATGCTTTGTGCTAGCACAATTGCGGTCGTTGTCCCATCTCCTGCGATCTCATTAGTGTTTTTCGCCACTTCTTTAACTAGCATGGCCCCCATATTTTCAAATGGGTCATCAAGCTCAATTTCTTGCGCTATAAAAACGCCATCATTTGAGACCATTGGGGTATTAAATGGTCGATCAATGATAACATTTCTGCCTTTAGGTCCAAGCGTCGATTTTACAATAGTAGCGAGTTTTTCAATGCCTTTTTCTAGTGAAATGCGAGCTTCTTCATTTAATTTATATAATTTTGGCATCTGTTATTCCTCCTTAAATTTGTCGTCGACAACCGCAAGAATATCTTGTTCATTAATAATTAAATAGTGTTGGTTTTCTACTTTTATAGGCAAACCTGTATTTTCTGAAAAGATTGTAACATCCCCTACGTTTAGCACGGATTGTTCATGATCTCCGATTGCCAATACTCTTCCACGGATTAGTTTTCCTTTTACAGTATCGGGTAAAATAATTCCTTTTTGATGATTAGACACACTGTCTTCTTCTATTAAACTAATAATAGCTCTGTTTCCCAATGGCTTTAAGTTCATACAATCATCCCCTTGTATATGTAATATTTTTTATATCACTGGATAAATTTATAATGAAGGGCAGATAAATGTGTATTTTATCTGCCCTACTAGAATAGAAGAGAGTTTATGGTACCAATATAGCTCGGCCATTAATTTTACCTTTGCTTAGTAATTCCAGAACCTCATTAGCCTGTTCAAAAGGGAATTTAGTAAAATGAAGTTTTACTTTCCCACGAGCATACAGTTCCATAAGTTCGTACAATTCATTGTAGTTACCAACTAAACTACCAACAATACTAAATTCATTATTTATTATATTTAAAGAAGGAACATTTACAGTCCCGCCATATCCAACCACAAAATAATGCCCACCCTTACGAAGCATCTTCATACTATCTAAATGGGTTTGGTCGGACCCCACAAAGTCGATAATGATATCTGCTCCTTTTTCATCTGTTAATTTCTTTACCTGTGAAATCATCTGATCATCCGCTTTAACGATGTGAGAAGCTCCAAGCTCGAGAGTCGAATTTAATCGCTGCTCATCTCTGTCAACGGTAATAATGTCAGAATTTCCAAGTTCTCGCATTACTTGAACCCCGATATGACCAAGTCCACCCATTCCAATCATAACGACTTTCGTACCTGGCTTGGCGAATGGGGCAGCTTTACGAACTGCACGATAAGCTGTAATGCCAGCGTCTGCAAAGGGAGCTACATCTACCGGATCTACATTTTCAGGTAGTTTAATAAGTGCACGTTCGGAAGTCTTTAAATATTCAGCATATCCACCATCAACGGTAAGTCCTGAAAATTTCATATTTTCGCAATGCATATCTTCCCCAGATCTACAACTTAAACATTTTCCACAACTCGAGACAGGGTGAAGAATTACTGGATCCCCAACCTTAAAATTGGTAACTGCGGAGCCTATTTCATGAACCCAACCGGCATTCTCATGTCCAATAATATAGGGTAATTTTTGATCTAATGTTTCTGCCCATATTCCTTCTATTATGTGTAAATCAGTGTGACAAACACCAGCACCTGCCACTTTTATAATAACCTCAGTTGGTTCTGTTATTACTGGATTTGGAACCTCTTCAAAACGCAATGGCGTGTTGTACGCATGTAGTACTGCAGCTTTCATATTTATTCTCCTTTTCTTCTTCAGAAATTTGTGTTTGATAACGGGTTTCGAGTAATCCGAGACAGTGGTTGGCGTTAAAATCCATGCTCAGACGAGTTCGACGGGCTTCTAATAAATGTTCCGAAAGTTTTAGTGGATCAATTCTTTCTCCTGTATGTTTCAAAAAAGCTAAATCATTGGGATGATTACTAAATCCCAACTCACTACGCAGGGTTAAATAGCGCAACAATACAGTTTTATCTCTTATTGCAAGATGAGAATTTAAATCTTTAATAGTAAGGTTTAACAGTTCCTTATCCACTCCAAAATTTATCAGTTCACGTAGTAAATGTTCCTGTCTTGACTTAAACGACTTGATTTGAAAGGTTTTTCTTACTTCGTTAAGATCACCATTCGCCAAATTAGAAAAGACTTCTTCAAATGATTTCCCTTCTGAAACCCCTTTATTAATCTCTTCTGAGGAACAATGGTCTTTAAGGTTGAGAAGAACCTTGCTGACCCATGGAAGCTCCATTACACGATTCCGAATATCTTCTGCCATAATAAAAGCGAAATTTGGAGAACACCAAAAAGTGGGAAGGCGCATGACAACAGTAACCGTATCTTGATGTATATCAACTTCTTCTATAAATTTCATTTCTAATACAGATTTGTCTAACTCGGGATCATAGACAAGGTTGAGTTTTTCAAAGACAGCCTCTTGATTATTCATAGACAACCTACCTCCTTTTATATTTCATACCTTTATGGAAGCTTTTTTATTGTTCCAAAGTAGAGATTTTTGTTTTTCAATATCAATTCCGTATAACCGTGCAATATTTTCACCAAGGATTTTCTTTTTAATTGACAACGTTAAGTCTGTACCTGTTTCTTGTTTGATATCATCCGGAAATTCAAAGGCCATAAACTTTTCAATTAACCACTTAGGTTCCCAAATGCCATAATCACTACCAAAGATGATTCTATCTTCATCAAGCCAATATAATAGTTCACTCATAATCTCTGCAAAATAGCGAGGTCTTGAATGGATGAATGGCATGACAACTGACAATCCCGCATAAACATTCTTTTCTTGTGTCGCAATCCAACAGAAATCTTCTAATCTAGGAAGCCCACAATGTTCTACAATAAAGTTCAAGTCTGGGTTGAGGCTAGCAGCTTGGTCTATATCCGCGACATCAAAGGCATCTCTGTTTAGAGGAGTGATGGTTGGTCCTTTATGGACGTGAATATTTTTAATTCCTAATTCAAGACACTTTTCCAAATAACGTTGAGACCAATCGTCAGTGAGCTTATAACCCTTTGAAGCACCACGCCAATCAGCGGTATATAGTTTTATACCTTGTATATTATGTGTTTCTTTTAAATATTCTAAATACACAAGACCCCTTTCCCCATCTCGAGGGTCAAAGCTTCCATTACTAATGAAGCGTTCTGGATGTTTTTTTACTAATTGAGCATTAACTTCAATATCACCGAATGGTTTTTTATAAAACTCTGTAAGAAAAACCGGTTGAAAAATGGCCATATCGACATAACCGTCTACAATTACATCCTTTACTAAATCCTCTGGCGTGTACTTTCTAAATTTTTCATAATCCCACAAATACTCTTTTGGACTGAGGTTTTTGTGATAGTCATAAAAGCAGCTAATAAATTCTTCACCATGCCGATTTAATTGATTTTCAGGACTTCCATCCCACATTGCAATGTGTCCGTCAATAACAAAAATTTCTTCCCCATTAGATGTTTTAAACATATGAGACACCTCCACTTTTATTGTAAATATTAGTTACACCCTACACTTATGCAAATAACGTGCCAACTTCATTATTTAAAAGAAACTTCCAATATAATGCTGATTTAGAAGTGTATTTTAGTTATTTAGATATTTTTAACATATTAATAAATAAGATAATTACAATCTAATAGTTAATAGAATATTGCGACAATGTAGCTTTTTGAGACAAATGAGTCAGAATGCAACAAGGTACAGAGAATTATGATTCTTAGAAGTTTGGTATAAATAACACATATATAGTATTGATAATCCGGTATTTTCATAGAATTCTCAATATTCTGATATAAGGGAGTTACTTTGGCATAAAAATTGCATTTGATTTGAGCAGTAGGTTAAAAACTTACTAAATAATCTTTTAGGGAGGGATTTTGTTGGTAAAACTTTCAAAAATTAATTCGCAGCCCAATATGAGCAATACAGAAGCTCATAAAAGGGTAAAAGATTTGGCTTGGTTACCCAGTTATGCAAAGGAGTCATTAAAGTACCCAACCGATTACAAGTTTTCCAAGGCACCAAAAGACACCATGAAACAAGTTTTACGTTCTTACTTTGCTATGGAAGAAGAAAAGGATAATCGGGTATACGGTGCAATGGATGCTGCACTTCGCGGCAATATGTTCCGTGATGCCGAACCACGATGGGTTGAATGGATGAAACTATTTTTAGCTATCATCCCATTCCCAGAAATCTCTGCTGCCCGTTCTATGGCCTTACTAAGTAATGTTGTTCCGAATGATGAACTAAAAAATGGTTATACGATGCAGATGATTGATGAGTTCCGTCATTCTACTATTCAAATGAATCTTAAGAAATGGTACATGGAAAACTACATTGATCCGTCTGGTTTTGATATTTCTCAAAAGGCCTTTGGGAAATGTTATGCAACGACTATCGGTCGTCAGTTTGGTGAAGGATTTATCACTGGAGATGCAATCACAGCGGCTAATATTTATTTGCAAATTATTGCAGAAACCGCGTTTACAAACACACTTTTCGTAGCTATGCCTTCTGAGGCAGCAGCTAATGGTGACTATGTTCTTCCATCCGTTTTCCTATCTGTACAGTCCGATGAATCCCGTCATATCAACAATGGTTATGGAACACTAATGATGGTATTGGGAGATCCTGACAACCATGAGCTTTTGGAGAGAGATATTCGTTATGCATTCTGGCAAAATCACGCGATTGTTGATGCTGCAATTGGTACTATCATTGAATATGGTACGAAGGATCGAGATAAAGCCAAAGAGTCTTATGCTGAGTTATGGCGCAAGTGGGTCTATGAAGATTACTATCGTAGTTACCTAGTCCCTCTTGAGAAGTATGGAATAAAAATTCATCATGATGATGTAGAAGCTGCTTGGGATCGTATCACGAAAAGTAACTATGTCCATAAAGTTGCTCAGTTTTTCTCGGCAGGTTGGCCTGTTAATTTCTGGCGAATTGATGCAATGGATGAACGTGACTATGAGTGGTTTGAAAAGAAATATCCGGGTTGGCATGCTGAGTTTGGAGCATGGTGGGATCATTATCGTGAATTATCCAAACCAGGAAGTACCCCAATCGTGTTTGCGGATACAGGATATCAATACCCGCATCGTTGTTGGAGTTGCTTAGTACCATGCGTAATTAGAGAAGATATTTGCGTGGATCATGTAGATGGTGAATTATATACTTACTGTTCTGAGCAATGTCGTTGGACGCATAAGGTTGCATTTGCTGACAATTACAATGGTCGCCCGACTCCTGCCATGGGTCGCTTTAGCGGAAAAAGACAGTGGGAGGAACTCTACCACGGATGGGATTTAGCTGATGTTGTTAAAGACTTAGGTTTTGTACGTGATGATGGAAAAACATTAGTTGCTCAACCACACTTACACTTTGATGATAGTAAAATGTGGACTCTGGATCATGTTAAAGGTTATGAAATGCGCAGTCCGCTTATAGACCTTCGAGCTATGAATGAGAAAGACCGCGATAAATCTCTAGCTGATTATCGTGCTGGATTTACTATTAAACCTGTTTAATAAGTAGTATTAAGCTCCCCCACTCTACCCCATTTTAAATTGGGGTAGACATCTAGGGGCACTCACAAGTATAGAAGGGAGAGAATTCCAAATGACATACAAGGTAACTCTAGATCCCGTTGGTATGGAGATGGAAGTTGAAGAAGGAGAAACAATTCTAAATGCCGCATTTAGGCAAGGCGTTGCTCTGATGCATGGTTGTAAAGAGGGACAATGCTCTACCTGCAAATCCATTTTGGTTGACGGGGATGTAGAAATGGAGCGATATTCAACTTTTGCCCTACCTGATCATGAGAAGGAAGAAGGCTATATTCTTTTATGCAAGACCCTTTGTTATAGTGATGTGCAAGTTGAGTTACTGCAATATGATGAGGAAGCACTAAAAGTTTCCATTCCAATTAAGACATACCAAACCACCATTGAAAGTATTGAAAGTGTTACGCATGATATTCGAAAATTAACCTTAAAACTAGTTGAACCAAAAAAGATTTCCTTCCATGCCGGGCAATTTGTTGATATTTATGCTCCTGGGCAAACTTATTATCGCTCATATTCTATGGGGAACACTCCAAAAGAGTCTGGTAAACTCGAATTTATGATGAAAATTTTTAAGGGTGGAAAATTCTCTACGCTCTTGGATGAAGTATTTGAGGTTGGAGATGAATTAGAAGTTAAGGGTCCATACGGAAATTGTATACGTCGTGAAGATAGTCAAAGCGATATCGTTCTTATTGGAGGAGGATCGGGTATGGCACCTCTATGGTCCATTCTTAATGATATGGATGAAAAGAATGTTAAACGAAACGTGACTTTCTTCTATGGCGCTCGTACGAAACAGGATTTATTTTATCTTGATAAGTTTGCGGAACTTGAGAAACGTTTAGATGGATTCCGATTTATTCCAGCCCTTTCTGAACCTCTACCTGAAGATAAATGGGATGGAGAAACGGGATTCATCACAGAAGTAATAGAGCGTTATCTAAAATTACCTTCAACACCAACGAACGATTTAGAAGCATTTTTATGTGGACCTGCTCCAATGATTGATGCAGCAATTACTCTGCTAAGAGGAAACGGGGTTACAACTGATCGTATTTCATTCGACAAGTTTGTAGCTGCAGCAACTACTTAGTAGATAAATACCTTTGTAACGTAATTATTCGATGAATAGGAGGTCAATTGTATGAGTAAAATTTCAGATAAAACCGCCGAGGCCGGTTCGAAAAAGTTTGCTGGAAGTACTAGTCGTAAATACAATTATTATGATCCAAAAGGAAGAAAAGGTACGTTATATGAGGATGTAACAGTTGATGTTCAACCCGATCCCAAACGTTATTTATCTCAAGGTTGGATCGTTTCTTTCCCTGATGGAACACCAGCCTATTCTGATAAATGGACAAAAATTAAAAGCTCAGATTGGCATAAGTACCGGGATCCAAACGGAGAGTGGGAACGTAATCACTATATTCGTCAATCCTCCATTGAAAAGCAAGTATCCTTAACTATTAAAAGTGCTAAAGATGAAAATCAGTTTATTAAGCTTGATAAAACGTGGTCTAAAATTCTGCAAGACCACTTAGGGGCATCCAAACATCCAGAGTATGGTATCGGCATGATCTTTCAGTCTGCTCAACGTGATGGTATGAGTCAAATGATTAACAATTCATTACTGATAAATGCAGCAGATAAATTACGATATGCCCAAGATCTTTCGATATATATTGGTGAAGTAGCGAGTATGATTGAACTTGACGAAGCATCAGGTAAAGAAAATTGGATGAGCAATCCTATGTGGCAAGGTGTCCGTGAAGTAGTAGAAACGTTTAGTGCGACTACAGACTGGGCTGAACAAACATTCGCCATAAACCTAGTCTATGAGCCTCTAGTTGGGGAATTATTTAGAAGTGGCTTCTTAATGCAATATGCATCATCCCATGGAGATTATGTAACTCCTACCGTAGTTTCTACTGCTGAAGCTGATTACGAACGGAACTTAGATTATTCTACTGAAATGTTTGGGGTTTTCTTCACTGATCCCGAGGTTGGTGAGGAGAATATACAAGTGGCTCAAGAGTGGCTTGAAAAGTATGTTCCATTGTGTGTTAAAGCTGCAAATCTTCTTCAGCCCATTTGGTCTCAACCACGAGTAAAAGTAACAACTTATGCGGAGGCATATCAAAGAGCTAATGAACGTTTCAACTCAATTTTAAAGCACCTTAACATAAGCTTACCGAAAGGGGTTAACCTATGAGTAACAATGTAGAATTAGAAAAAGGTTTTAATAATAAGTGTGGTGTAACTCTGAGTGATAGTGTAGAAGGTCGAGTAATTGCCGATATTATGCGAGAAAAACCAGACGTCGTGGTAACATTATTTCCTGCTTTAATTCGTATTGATGGTGTAGGGAAACTTGAATTCCTAATGGAAGAAATTAGTGAGGAATTAGGTAGAGATTTTGATCCCTACTCATTTCAGGTAGAAATGTCTACTCACTATGGTCGAATGATCATGTTAGATGACAAAATACTATTATTTGCAGACCCAGAGGAAGCCATGCAGTATATTTTATAACTAAAAAGATTCAACAAAAGGGTATCTATTTTCATAGTTTACTGTACTCCCTTATAAAAATGAAGATATCCCCTTCCCCTATTGTCTATAACAACTTAAAACGTTAATTCATTGAGATAGGTTATTTTTATAAGGGATGATTCAAAAAAATATGGATATTACCAAAAGCGGTGTTTGTCAAGATAGGTGTCGCATATTACTATTTTTCTAGATTAGATATTGTTCATCTTTCCTACCGCGCTTCCCTTGCCCTAGATGATTGATCAGAGTGAAACTCTTATCAATCATCTACAGGGCAAGGGGAACAACTAGCGGCTATGATCTATACATTGGTATTTAACGGGACTTATAGAAAGGGGAGTTACAGATGGATCACAACGAAAACAACAACGCTGGGAAGTGCCCGGTATCGCACGGACAAACACAAGAAAAAACTTATGAAGAAAGTGCCATCACGACAACAAAGGTTGGTACGACAAATAAGGACTGGTGGCCAAATCAGCTTAATTTACATATCCTTCATCAACATGACAAAAAGACGAACCCAATGGGTGAAGAATTTGATTATGAAGAAGAATTTAAAAAGCTGGATTATCAGGCATTGAAGCAGGATCTTCATAACCTGATGACAGACAGTCAGGATTGGTGGCCTGCTGATTACGGTCACTACGGTCCATTCTTTATTCGAATGTCTTGGCATGCTGCTGGTACGTATCGTACAGGTGACGGACGTGGGGGCGGAGGAACGGGTCAACAACGTTTTGCTCCACTTAACAGCTGGCCAGATAATGCAAACCTTGATAAAGCACGCCGCCTTTTATGGCCGATTAAGCAAAAATACGGGAATAAGATTTCCTGGGCTGACTTAATCGTATTAACTGGTAATGTAGCGCTTGAATCAATGGGCTTAAAGACATTTGGTTTTGCTGGAGGACGCGCCGACGTTTGGCATCCAGAAGAAGACATCTACTGGGGTAATGAAAAAGAATGGCTTGATGACAACCGCTACTCAGGCGATCGCAATCTTGAAAATCCACTTGCTGCCGTTCAGATGGGTCTAATCTACGTTAATCCTGAAGGGCCAAACGGAAAGCCAGATCCACTTGCAAGTGCCCGCGACATCCGTGAAACATTTGCACGCATGGGAATGAACGATGAAGAGACCGTTGCACTAACAGCTGGTGGCCATACATTTGGTAAATCGCACGGTGCTGGGAATCCAGCACATGTTGAACATTCACCAGAAGCAGCGGATATCGAAACACAAGGATTAGGCTGGTTAAGTTCTCATGGAAGTGGTAAAGGTCGTGACACGATCACGAGCGGCATCGATGGCGCATGGACAGCCAATCCGATACAGTGGGATAACGGTTACTATGATCTATTATTTGGATACGAGTGGGAGCTTACAAAGAGTCCCGCGGGTGCCTACCAGTGGGCGCCGATTAACCCTAAGGAAGAGGATCTTGCACCAGATGCAGAAGATTCATCTATTCGCGTTTCTACGATGATGACGACTGCGGATATGGCATTGCGAATAGATACTGAATACGAAAAGATTTCCCGTCGTTTTCACCAGAATCCAGATCAATTTGCAGAATCATTCTCTCGTGCATGGTTCAAGTTACTTCACCGTGACATGGGTCCTAAAGACAGATACCTTGGTCCAGAAGTTCCTGCAGAAGAACTGATCTGGCAAGATCCAGTACCAGATGTTGATTATGATTTAACTAACGCTGAAGTAACAAAACTTAAAATAAAAATCTTAGAATCAGGTCTTACAGTCAGTGAGTTAACAACAACTGCTTGGGCTTCCGCTAGTACGTTCCGAGGTTCCGATATGCGCGGTGGTGCGAACGGTTCTAGAATCCGCCTAGCTCCACAGAAGGATTGGGAAGCGAATCAGCCAGAACAGCTTGCAAAAGTTCTTTCTATATATGAAGAGATTCAAAGCCAGCTTGAAAAGAAAGTCAGCATTGCTGATTTGATTGTGTTGGGTGGTAGTGCAGCAGTAGAAAAAGCAGCTAAAGATGCAGGTGTTGAAGTAACAGTTCCATTTACTCCTGGACGCGGTGACGCAACACAAGAACAAACAGATGTTGATAGCTTTGACGTATTAGAACCGGTCTCTGATGGATTCCGTAACTACCAGAAGAAAGAATACAGCGTAAGCCCAGAAGAGCAGCTGTTAGACAAGGCACAGCTGTTGAACCTTTCAGCGTCGGAAATGACAATACTGATTGGTGGAATGCGTGTTCTTGGTACAAACCACGGTGGCACAACACATGGCGAATTCACAGACCGTGTCGGCACACTTACTAACGACTTCTTCGTTAACCTACTTGACATGGGCATTCAGTGGAAGCCATCAGACTTCAACCTATATGAAGGAAGCGACCGCAAAACAGGTGTAGTCTTACGCACAGCAACACGATTTGACCTCGTATTTGGTTCAAACTCAGTCTTGCGTGCCCTTGCGGAAGTCTATGCACAAGACGACAACAAAGAAAAGTTTGTGAATGACTTTGTCGCGGCTTGGGTAAAAATCATGAACGCAGATCGTTTCGACCTTAAGTAAATCATCATTTGAATGATGGATAATAATTATTATCCAAAAGCACCTTACGAGGATGCCTTAATTGAGCTCAGACTTTAATAAGTTCCTTCAGAGACTTACCAAGTAAGTGCTTGTTAATTTGGGAACAAGGAACCATCCTTCAGCTTGTAGAGAAACCTCTATGGTTTTTTCTCTACAAGCTATTTTGGGTAACGGTTTTATTCCTAGATAATCAGTCAAAATCCTATGTCCTTCCTCTACAGATTGATGCGCAATTATCAGATATGGACGAACAGCGGGATCAAGCTCAGCTACGACAAGAGCAGCTGTTGAGGAAATAAACCCATCAACCAAGACAGGAATATGTCTTTCAGCCCCTTCAAGAATCACTCCTGCCAAAGCGGCAATTTCAAGCCCTCCTACTTTTGCCAATATCGCTAATGGTGCGGTATGAGCATCAATCCCTCTTTTTTGAATCACCTTTTCAATAATCGCTATTTTTCTAAGTTTCGCTTCTTGGTCAATTCCTGTTCCAGTGCCACCAACTTCTTCAACGTTTGCTCACGTGATTGCAGTGACTAGGGCACTTGAGGCAGAGGTATTTCCAATTCCCATTTCTCCAGCAATTAGAAGACGATGCCCCTCGCTTATTTGTTGACTAGCAAGCTCACGCCCAACTTGAATTAGAGTATACAATTCATGTTGACATAACAACGGTTCTCGGAAGTTCTCTCCCACCAGCAAAACCTTACGGAATCTCACTTCCTCTAGCAGTTGCCTACATCAATCGTGACAACTACCGATCTTCATTCAAGTTATGTTTTTCGTTCTGACATTAATTTTGAATGGGACATCAATATGTATTAAGGATGTGAATTTTGTTCAATTGTGTTAAATATCCGTGAATAAACATCTTTAATATTTTCGTTATTTTCTATATCGTTATATAAACCGTATCTCCAAAACTTATGATTTTCATCCTTTAACGAAGCTAGAAACCCAGTAGCGTAGTAGCCACCATATTGCGAAATATCAAGTGCATCAGCGTATTCTTGTTCTTTGTCAATAAAAGAATTATAACTTTTAGTTGATTGAATAAAGAAGAAAGGATTGGGTGAATTCAAATAAATATCTGCATAATAACTTTCAGCGGCTTGGGGAAGGTTTTCTCTCATAATAAAAACAGCATCATAAGACTTCAGTTCTTCACTTGTCATTTCATCAAATGAAATTTCTTTAAAGTGTACTTGTTCTTCTTTTACTTCTGGTGGTTCTCCAACAACTGCTATTCTTAAAGATTTCCCTTCATACATTTCGAAATCAGGACTTGGAGTACAAGCTGATAGTGTTAATACTAATAATATAAAATGAAAATATTTCATTTCTTTTGATTTTTTCATATGCAACCCCCTCGAATTATTATTTAACATAATATCCCATTAACTTTTGGATAAATTAAATAAGACGAGCTAGACCCAATCCAAATTGAAATGGATTGAGTCTTTTTTTATTTGGCCCTATGTGTTATTGCTACTGCTTTTATTATACAAATTATATAGACATTATATTTTCTAAAATACCAGGCTGTAAAAAAAGAACAGATGAAACACGTCTGCTCTTGCTTCTTTTTAAGGCAATGCTAATTCTTGCTGTCCTTGTTTTTCTTTCGGCTTGTCATCCACGATATGTTCTTCTGGATAAGGATTGACAAAGAAAATGCAATCGTCAACATTTGATGATTCATCCATAATCAGTTTCCCATTTTCTACATGTGTCCGTAAAGCCAAGAGTACATCCATATAAATATACGGTCTACCCAATGTACCTACCGAAATGCGTTTATCGACATTCATATGAGTCACAATGATTTTACTAATCTCAACGGCACTATGTTTGCCATCTAATACAAGCGAATAAGCTACATCCTCTAACTTTGCCCCATACCCAATCAGTTCTTGTAAAGCTTCCATTTGTTTCGCATTTCGTACTTTATTTTTGAGTAGTTGCTTCTTCTTATACTCATTTTCTTGATTTTTCTTTTCAAATTCATCTTTACGTTGGGCAAACAACATATCCTCGATTTGTTTATTTTCTCGTTTTAGCTGTTCAAATTGCTCTTTATCCTGTTGGTGTTTTTTCAGTTCGATTTCAAGTTGGGCTTTTCGTTTTTTCTTCAAGATAGCTTCCAATTGATTTTTATACAAATTCTTCAACCGATTGATTTGGCGGTCAAACAAAGGAATGTGAAGCTCCATATGTTTCAAAATATCCTTCGCAACGACTGATTTATCCTGTATTTTCTCGTAATGTTCGTATCCATAATCGTCCTCCTGTATTTTCACAAGAAGTTCATCTAGCTCAAAGTCAAACTTATCTAATTCATGGATAACCCCATCAATATCTCGAACATCAATATTTAAGAAGGTGCTTAAATGCTCTTTGCCGTATTGAATCTTTTTCCCGGACTTTTGATGCTCGACCGTGAATTGATAACGTAACCGTCGGCGACACGCACATCGACCTTCGAGATTTCCTAATCCAAAATCAATATAGTCCGATATCATCCAATCCACCACATTCTTTTCATCGTCTTCCAGGGCGATATCAACAGATTTGATGGCAGATATTTTTTCTTCCCTCATCGCATTTTCAAAGATGGTACGTCTCCCACGCTTCACTTCGGTTTCTAAAAAGTCCCGTTGTTCAGTCGTAACTAATGACAAAAAATGTTCTCTTTCATTTACAGTCAAACCTTCAATCACTGAAATTTCCCCTCTCCAACTATCTTCTTTGTATATAAGTATACGGTCTTTAAGGATTAAATTGGTAATGCTAGGATAATATAAGTAAAGGAGATGGTGAAATTGAA
Source organism: Paenisporosarcina antarctica (assembly GCF_004367585.1). Taxonomy (GTDB): domain Bacteria; phylum Bacillota; class Bacilli; order Bacillales_A; family Planococcaceae; genus Paenisporosarcina; species Paenisporosarcina antarctica. The sequence continues at coordinate 238,735 of NZ_CP038015.1, read as the reverse complement.
AAAATATTTAATGATTGGGGTTGCATTTTTATTAGCTGCCTACACGTCAAATATCGGTATCCATCTCAAAATTTTAATATGAAAACAGTATGCAACTTAGCCTATTTAAAGGCAATAAGTGGCCAAACCTGAAATTAGGGTAAAAAATGCTTTAAATGGGCAAAAGTTTATGGCTTAAAAATGTAAATTAGGCTCAAACCTTTTTTACACAGGAGCAAAGTCCTTAAGAATATGTTGAAAAAATCTTATTCAGCAATCGTTCCCTTTTCCTGAGTAACGAAAGCCAATTTCTCAATTTAATTTTGGGAAATTGGGCTTTTTATATTTACTTATAGTGCAAAATAGCTCCTAAAGTGTCATATATATTTTACAACCAGTTGTATCGTATTTAGAGAAAAGTTTGGTACATGGAGGTTATATTAAAGAGTTTTTGATAAATTCATAAATTAGGAATTAATGTTAATATAAATAAGATAATAATAGTTTTCTATTTAAACTATCAAACCCTCTGATAGGATAAGTCTCGTAGAGAAATCTCCTGTTATAATAAAATATAATTGAAGGTCTAACTTACGCCACTAAAAATTACTTAGATAATGTAGAAATACACTTTGAATAGTTAGTAGAAGAGCGATTTTTTGCACTAGAAGATAAAAAGTTTCTATAGAAGAATAAAGACCGACATTTAAAAGGGGGTACCTCATGTTAAATTTAAAATACTTAGATTTGTTAGCGCAAAAATATGACAGTGAAGAAAAAGTGGTCACTGAAATCATTAATCTTGAAGCCATTCTGAATTTGCCTAAGGGAACGGAACATTTTGTGAGCGATTTACACGGCGAATATCAGGCATTTCAGCATGTGCTGCGGAATGGTTCCGGAAATGTAAAAGTGAAAATCAGAGACCTTTTCAAAGATGAATTGCATGAACATGAGCTAAATGAATTTGCGACATTCGTTTATTATCCAGAGGAGAAATTACAGTTAATAAAAAGCAATTTTAGCAGTAAAAAGGAATTGCAAGAATGGTATATAGTAATGATCGAGCGTATGATGAAGCTTGTCTCATACGCTTCTTCCAAGAATACACGTTCGAAATTACGTAGAGCTTTGCCTACACAATTTGTTTACATTATTGAAGAGTTATTGTATAAGACGGACGAACTCAAAAACAAAAAAGATTATTATACTAAAATGGTCGAGAAAATTATTTCCCTTGGCCAAGCCGATAAATTGATAATTGGTCTTGCTTATACCACTCAGCGATTAGTTGTGGACCATCTTCATGTTGTAGGGGATATTTATGACCGAGGTCCCGCTCCTCACAAAATTGTTGATACGCTCATCAATTATCATTCCGTTGATATTCAGTGGGGGAACCATGATGTCCTATGGTTAGGTGCTTTTGCCGGTTCTAAGGTATGTCTGGCGAATATCATCCGGATATGCGCTCGCTACAATAATTTAGATATTATTGAAGATGTGTATGGAATCAATCTGAGGCCGCTTCTGAACCTTGCAGAAAAATACTATGATGACAATCCGGTTTTTCGCCCAAAGAGAATTTCAAATGAAAAACTAACCGAGCAAGAACAGCTGCAAATCACCAAAATTCATCAAGCCATTTCCATCATTCAGTTTAAGCTGGAAAGTCCGATTATCAAAAGACGCCCGTGCTTTGATATGTCGGATCGGCTCTTGCTTGAGAAAATAAATTACGACAAAAACGAAGCAACACTTCACGGGAAAACGTATCCGCTTGAGAACATTTGTTTTGCGACGATCAATCCGGAGAAGCCTGAAGAATTGTTGGAAGAAGAAAAACAAGTCATGGATAAATTGTTGTTTTCTGTCCAGCATTCAGAAAAACTAGCCAGACATATGAATTTTCTAATGAAAAAAGGTAGCCTTTATTTGAAATATAACGGGAATTTACTGATACATGGCTGCATTCCGCTAGATGAAATCGGGAATATGAAAAAAATGAAAATTGAGGGTAAAACGTATGCTGGCCGTGAGTTGCTGGATGTCTTCGAGCGTTTTCTCCGATATGCCTTTGCCCATCCCGATGAAACAGATGACTTTGCGACCGATATGGTGTGGTACCTATGGACAGGAGAAAATTCATCCCTCTTTGGAAAAAGAGAGATGACAACCTTTGAGCGTTACTTTATTAAAGAAAAAGAAACGCATAAGGAAAGGAAAAATCCTTATTACTATTTGCGCGAAGATGAGGAAATATGCCGTAAGATGCTTGCTGAATTTGATTTGAATCCTAAACTTGGCCGTATTATCAATGGGCATACGCCGGTGAAAGAAATTGATGGAGAAAATCCGATTAAAGCGAATGGGAAGATGATCGTTATCGATGGCGGTTTTTCCAAAGCTTATCAATCAACAACAGGGATAGCAGGATACACGTTATTGTACAATTCCTATGGCATGGAGCTGGTCGCCCATCAGCTTTTTATTTCAAAAGAAGAAGTTTTAAGCAATGAAACCGATGTATTGTCTGTAAAAAGATTGGTGGACGAAGAACTGAAGAGAAAAAAGGTGAGAGAAACGAATATCGGTGAGGGATTATTACAGGAAATCTCTAATTTGAATAGTCTGATGGAGCATCGTTATATGAAGTGACATGTATTTCATTTTCCTTCAATAATGATGGCCCAAAGACTTCGCCTGCTTTTGGATGATAATATGTAGCGATCAAATTATACTTGCTTATTCATTAAAAAAACAAGCATCCTTGGATGCTTGTTTTTTTCTATCATTATTTACTTGGTCATTTTTGCACGTTGTAAACGTAACGCATTCAAAACAACCGATACCGAGCTAAATGCCATGGCAGCTCCTGCTAGCCAAGGAGCCAAAAATCCTGCAGCCGCAATAGGTATCCCTACTGCATTGTAGGCTAAAGCCCAAAACAAGTTTTGTTTAATATTACGCACAGTCAATCGACTCATTTGAATCGCATCAACCGCACGCATTAAATCTCCTTGCATCAAGGTTATATCTGCCGCTTCCATCGCAACGGCTGTTCCTGTTCCCATTGCCATCCCAACATCTGCTGTCGCTAAAGCAGGGGCATCATTAAGTCCGTCACCTGCCATCGCCACTCGTCGACCTTGTGCTTTTAACTTCGCCACAACATTCGCTTTTTCTGCCGGTAAAACACCTGCGAATACTTCGTCTATGCCAACTTGTGCTGCAATTGCACGTGCAGTACCTTCTTGATCTCCTGTTAGCATCACTACATGTAGTCCCAATTTCTTCATTTCTATAATAGCTGCTTCTGAAGAATCTTTTACCGTATCTGCAACCGCTATTAACCCTGCGTATGTCCCATCTATAGCCATGAACATAACGGTTTTACCTTGAGATTCTAAATCGTCCGCAATCGTTTGACCCAATTCTACATGTTCCTCATTCATTAATTTTCGTGTTCCAATTAGAACATTTTGACCATCCACGACTGAACGGATACCATGTCCCGGAATAGCTTCAAATGATTCCACTGGCAGTTTTGCATGTTCCCCATACGTAGTAATCGCTGTAGAAACAGGATGCTCCGATTGACTTTCTGCTGATGCTGCAAGCGATACAATACGGTCACGTTCAAACCCTTCAACCACTTCAAACTCAGTTACTTGTGGTCGACCATTGGTGATTGTTCCCGTTTTATCTAACACAATCGTGTCGATGTGTTTTGTATTTTCCATAGCTTCGGCAGTTTTAAACAGCACACCAAGTTCTGCAGCACGACCAGATCCAGCCATAATAGAAGTGGGAGTTGCTAAGCCAAGTGCACAAGGACAAGCGATAACAAGCACAGCAATTGTACTTTCTAACGCATTTGCAAAATTACCTGGAGAAAAAATGAAATACCATCCGATAAACGTAAGAACCGCAATACCCACAACGATTGGCACGAAAATCCCTGAAATTTGATCAGCTAGTCGTTGAATAGGAGCTTTTGAGCCCTGTGCTTCTTCAACTACACGGATAATATTTGATAGAACCGTATCTTTACCAATACCCTGAGCTTTTACACGCAATATGCCATTTGCATTAACGGTTGCTGCATAAACCACGTCACCAGGCGATTTATCTACTGGCAAGCTCTCTCCAGTTAACATTGATTCATCTACTGCAGAATTACCCGAGACGACTTTTGCGTCAACTGGGATGGATGAACCCGGCTTTATCATCAAGACGTCTCCAATACGGACGTCATCTATTGCTATTTCTGTTGTAACGCCATCTCGCTCTACAAATGCCATTTTAGGTTGGAGCTTCATTAACTTTTGAATAGCATCTGAAGAACGACCCTTAGCTCGCGCTTCAAACACTTTACCAAGAATAATCAAAGTAATTAACACTGCACTCGTTTCAAAATATAACCCAACACTGTGTGTGCCGCCTGTATGCTGTAAATTTATTAAAACCAGATAAACACTGTAAAAATAGGCAGCGGATGTACCTAAAGCAACTAGTACATCCATATTGGCACTTTTATTGCGCAGGGCAAAATAGGCACCTTTATAAAAGGTCCATCCTATCCAAAACTGGACTGGAGTTGCAAGTGCCCATTGCACAAAGGGGTTCATTAAAAAATCTGGCACATACATCCACACCGTAAACGAGAAGTGGGACACCATTGTCCATAAAAGCGGAAGAGATAATAACGCTGAAATTAAAAATAGTCGAGTTTTCTTTTTAATTTCCACTTTACGGTGATCCATTTTTTCTCCGTGCTGTTCATTTTTAAATTCAGCATTGTAACCGAGTAATTGAACTTTCTTTATTAAATCATTTGATGACAAAACACTAGGATCAAAAGACACATGACCTGTTTCCAAAGCCAAATTGACCGTTGCATTTTGAACTCCTTCCATGCGATTAAGACCTTTTTCTATTCGTGTGGAACAAGCTGCACACGTCATTCCTATTATATTTAAATCTATTTCTTCCTTTACTACGTCATACCCAAGAGTTCTGATTTTATCTTGTAATGATGCCATATTCGTTTTATCTTCGTTAAACGAAACATTCGCTTTCTCAGTTGCAAAATTAACCGTTGCATCTGTGACGCCTTCCATTCGTTGCAATCCTTTTTCTATTCGATTCGCACAAGCCGCACACGTCATTCCGGTTATGGCTATATCCGTCTTTTTTTCTGTCATTTCACTTCACTCCCTTCATACCTTATAGGGGTATGTATTAATTTTAAGAAAAACCAGGCAAAGTACGCCCGGTCCTTTTAAGAAGAGTAACCATAGTAGCCTGTTGATTTCCGCTACGGTGGACGCTTTTCGCGGGCATGGCTTCAGTCTCCTCGTCACTGGAAAAACATGTGCTCCTGCGGGGTCTTCAGCTCATGCACCTGCGCTTCAATCAACTAATCTAGATGGCAACTACGATTATAGGTTGGTTCTATCTCTAGCTTAACTTAGAATCAATCGTGTCTTAGCAATAAGCAATTGATAGATTTTCTTGTTGGTTACTTCACTTCATGGATTGTAGTGGAAGGCGGCGACTCCAGCGGGATCAGCGGGACAGGTGAGACCCCGCAGATTGCGAAGCGACCGAGGAGGCTCACCGCCCGCCCCGCGGAAAGCGTCCGCCTGAAACGGAAATCAACAATATTAATGAATTTTTAAAAATACTGCGATTTACGCAGCATTTTTCTCATTAAGCCCCTACAGTGTATCCTTGATCTTCAATTGTATCTGTAATTTTTTGAACATCCACTTTATTGCTATTAAATTCAACATCTACTGTCCCATTATTTAATTCAACATTCACTTTTTCCACACCGTTCATTGCACCTACGCTATTTTCAATTGATTTCACGCAATGCCCGCAAGACATTCCTTGTACTTGTAAAGTAACTTGATTAGCCATTTTGTTTTCCTCCTTTTATTTTTTCATTAATTTTTGAATGGTTACTAATAATTCATCAAGAATTTCTTCATCGCCTTCAGCTAATCGGTCAACTACACAGCCCTTTAAATGTCCTTGTAAAAGAACTTTTGCTACACTATTTAATGCAGACTGAGTAGCAGAAAGTTGCGTAATAATATCATCACAATACACATCTTTATCTACCATACCCTTAATTCCTCGAACTTGACCTTCAATACGGTTTAATCGATGAATTAAATCTGTTTTTACCGATTCAGGATGATTACTTTTTCTACAAGATGCATTCGAGACTACAGGATTACTCATTGTTTCTTTTGTTGTATTATCCATTAAACCAGCCTCCAATCTTGATTACGTTCATCATAACGTACCTATAGGGGGTATGTAAAGTAGAATGATTATAACAAAATTCTCTATTTTACTACTAACTGACCTACCATCCCGTTCTCTCGATGCCCAGGTAATGTACAATAAAATGTATATGTTCCAACTTCATTCATAGACAATGTTAGTTCACTTGTCGTCTCGGGTTGTGCATGCAAATGAATCACGTTGTGATCTATCTTATGGTGATTAGATTCACGCATCATAGTAAACGCGGAAGTTTTAATTTCAATGTCATGGTCTATTTGATCCGAATTTTTTAATTGCAATGTAAAGGTACTATTTTTTTCCACAATAATATCTTGTGGTGAGTACTTCATACCAGCGGTTTCAATAACAATCGTTTGAATTTCTATTTGCTTTTCAGATGTAGCATGTGTATCTTCTTTGTGATTATGAGGAATAGAAGGTTCTATCTCCTTGTTTAATGAATTCCCTAAGACTATAACCCCACCAACTAACAAAAAGGTTAATATGGGTTTTAAAAACCAACTCTTATTGTGAATTAGTGCCAAGTTCGGTGTGGATAGTATAATCAATAAAAATATTGTACATACAGATAGAACTAAAAAAATCTTTATAAATACAATTGCTTGTTCAACTGCAATCATTTCTCCTAACATCGCACCCATCATACCGCCCATCAAACCAGCCATAACCCCTTCTAGCAGTGACAGTAGACCAAAACAAATTCCACATAATGCACCTGCTAGTATACCGATAGCCATTCCTACAATTGTAGAAAAAAATAAATCCCCTTGATATACAGCACCAAACAATACCCCAGCCGTTAATCCTACATTCATCCCTAGGAACATGGACATAATCATACCGGTCATATGTGGGAAATTAGCTTTCCGTTTGAGACTTAATAATATGGATATAAGTGTTACAACACTAATTAACACTAAAGCATACACATGAAAGTCACTCAAAATTAGCACCACCTTTTCGGTACATGCTATGTATAAAGAAAGTAACAAATGCCTCTTACAAAATAACTCTCAAAGATCCTTTAGCGGAAATGCATAATTCCCCCCTTTTCTATTCAAAAAAACAGAAAATCCACTAAAGCTTTGTGGACTTTCTGTTTTGAATTTAGCTGAATAAATTTGGACCCACTTTAGATAAAAACGAAATATGCTCCTATACAGCCAAAACCAATAGCAGCTAAGAGAAACACACGAATGGAAGTGGATGCTTTTATGGAATCGGTTAATATTTCTTTTACCGTTACCATATAAATCATTCCAATTGACATACTGATAAAAACAGACCAGAAAAAGGGATTATCAATATGTAATGTACTTCCAAAATAAGCACCAAAACCTACTGGTAATGCAACTATAATTGAAAAAAATACCAACGGCCAAATTCCTAATCCAGCCATAAAAAAAGGTGTAAATACAATAATCCCCTCTGGAATATTGTGTAGGAATATCGTTTTAAGGATAGAAAGACTTAAAGTGGCCTCCTGATTTGAACCTAATATAATTCCTATTGGCAGGTTATGAAATGTAATGAAAATCATCAGCATCATGCCGGTGTATAATGAAGAACGCTTTGCTCCACTTTTAGCAGGAACGAGTAGAACTTTAAATGATTTATGTATAATCTGGTATAAGACTACTCCTATTAAAATACCCAATGAAAAAGTAACCCAATTGCCTAGCTTTATTGCCTCAGGGGCAACTTCAAAACTTATTAATCCTAGAATTAAACCTGCACAAATACTATAAACTGCATCGGTTTGCTTCTGAACTCCTTTTAATAACATAGCAATTATTCCACCGATACCAAAACCTAAAGTTGTAAACAAAGTTCCAACAACCCAGATTGAAGACATATTAATCACCCTTACGATGTTTGTCTCTAAGTTATATGGGTTGAGGAGTTTATTTATGAAGAAATAATTACAACTACTTAAACAAATTCAGTTCAGGATTACCTCCAACAATTAAAATAAAAAACCCAACACATAGTTGTCCATGTGCTGGGTTTTCATCTTTATTCTAATGTTCGTTGAGCAAAATCTTCATCCATCTTAAGGAAGAACTCGCCCCCTTCTTGTATGCCATTCAATTTCACAAGAATTAAGCGGAAAGCTTCTTCTTCCTCCATTTGTTCTTTAATAAACCAATCTAAAAACGTTTTTGTAGAATGTTGCTTTAACTCTTCTGCAAGAGTAGCCAATGTATAGATATCAGTAGTCACTGCTCTTTCTTGTGCTAGAGATTCTTCAACTACATTTACTGCATTCTCAAAGTGATTCTTCGGTTCTTCTAATTTACGAAGTACTGGCTTTTCACCCATTGTCACTAAGAAATGGTAAAACTTCATAGCATGAAAATCTTCTTCTTTAGCTTGTACTAAATAAAAATTAGCAAAGCCTTGATACCCTTTATCCGAAAAATAAGTCGCCATTGCCTTATAAGCATGGGCTGCCTGCATTTCATTATTAAATTGCTTATTTAAAGCTTCAGTCATTTTAGTTGGTAACATAAATAAATTCCTCCAATTAGTTAATTGTAATTATTATAATTTAATCATAGCAGATATAATTAAATTATACAATTTATTGAGAATGTAGTGATTCAATTGAGAATGATTACATCTATCAATTGGATGATGTAATAAATTAGTAAAGGCCTAGCGCCAGATTTTGATGATTCCTAAACAATTTTACTTGGTTGAGTTGCCTCTAATTTGGATTGTCTTCTATTAATACTCCTTATATGGTACTTCGAGCTCAATCAACTTATGGTAAATCTTACTTTGAACAGTTCCATCTACTATTCCGGATACTAAAAACTCAAATGTATAGCCGTCGTTGAACTCGAAAATATATTTTTCATCTCGATTAGTTTTTTCGTCGTACATCTCGTGTGTCACATTCGTAAGATCTTCCCATTTATATTCTTCTTTTTCATCCCAAAGTGGATGATATTTAATAAAGTCCTCATGTAAATACACGTAGTTTTGAACGCCTAAGCTGAAAATGATGACGAAACCAACTACAGCTATGATTCCTGTGACATTATTAATAAGAACGGACTTTGAAAAATACATAGCACATAGTAGCACGATTACAAATACAAACGCTAAAGCATACATCATCATACTTGTACCCAATGGAATAAAGATGATTTTGTCAGGAGTATCGGAAAGTGTAACCGAAACAATCATAGGCGTTAGCATTATTACAAACGGGGCTATAATAAATAATAGGAGTGCGAAAACCCAAAATTTACTCTTAGCTTCAGTGTAGTTCAATCTATTTTCTCCTCTTTTAAATGACTTTAATATAAACACAATCATTTATCATAATAATCTGTCTAGTGTCATTTACGAATACTAGTAATGAAAAGATTCACAAATTGTCAATATTCCTAAAAAGTATTACTAAGTCTACAATGGGCTACTTTTATTACCAATCGTAGAAGGGGCTTAATTTTCTCTTAAGCATTAACACTAAAAAAACTAGAAAATAAAAGTTAATACTTACTCTTCAAATCCTTTTCTCTGACGAATTAGAGAGCTTTTCATCATTTATCCGTACAATTCTGAAATGTTTTATGAATTAAACATTCTCCGACTTATGTCAATTTAAAAATTGGCGTGAATCGAATAGATTCACGCCAATTCATATATCCCATTATTTGTTTTTATATTTCTTCCTTTTCCCTCTGGGTAACAGATGGGCGTACCGAATTTACTGTCAAACCCGATGCGACATTTTAATCCGTATATGCGTTCGATGTTTTCGCTGGTTATAATTGCTTCAGGAACGCCTTGAATAAAAACTTTTTGGTCCTTAATCGCTACGAGATGATCCGCATAACGACTGGCCAAATTGATATCGTGCAATACCATAACGATGGTTCTGTTATCTTTTCTATTCATCTCATATAAGAGGTCTAAAATTTCAATTTGGTGAGATAAATCTAAATAAGTAGTTGGTTCATCTAATAAAAGGGTATCGGTATTTTGAGTAAGATTAAGGGCGATCCAGGCTCTTTGACGCTGTCCGCCAGATAATTCATTGACATGTTTATTTTGTAATTCTTCCATGTTTGTTACGGTTAACGCATGATTAACAGTTGTTTCATCTTCTTGAGTCCATTGTTTGAATGTACTTTGATATGGATATCGCCCTTGTTTTACTAACTGTTCCACGGTTACTCCTTCTGGGGCAATTGGTGACTGAGGTAAAATGGATAACTCTTTAGCGACTTCTTTAGAATCCATCTTTAAAATATCGCGGTCATCCAGGAATACGCTACCAGTTCGTGGTTTGATTAATCGGCCCATAGCTTGTAGCAAAGTTGATTTCCCGCATCCATTTCGACCGATAAAGACGGTGATTTTCCCTTTAGGTATTGCTAAATTTAATGAATCAATTATAGTCGTATCACCGTATGCTAATGAAAGATTTTTTATATTAATTTGAATTTCGCTCATCGCATTAATTCCTCGCTTTTGTTTGCTTAAGTTTAACTGGGCAATTACCACAATAACTAATTCCTTCACTTTTCTCTAATTTATTGTACATGCAGCACGTCCTACGATACGGGTTACATGTATGTTCTTCACCAATTTTTAGAAAAGGTTTAAGGGGGTTTGATTTTAAATTAAATAACTTTCCACTCGCATTTTTCAAGAAATTAAAGTCGCTGGTTAAGCGTTTAATTTTAACAGGATCTAATTCTTTCGCTAAAGTTTTTCGGTAAATTGAGTTAATTCGAATGGCTACATTCTCCCATAATATTGATGACGGAGCCCGAGATATTTTATTGAGTATGTTTAGAACCGGGGTAATATGATCCGAAAAAAGGTCTTGCAGCAAAGATATACGCCATTGTTCCCGCTCCATGCCCTTTAATTCCTGCCATTTGCACAGTCCTTCTTGAATACATAATGTGCGTTCTTTACTTAATGCACATGCTTTTACCGGCAAATTAAGGGCACAGTTGAATTCGACCATACTATATAAGGTGGAAGACACGACAAGATACGCATATCTTTTTGACAGCATGGATGCGGCAACCGCTAAATTGGGTGCTTTTATGTCGATCATTTGCTTTTGAAGAAAGGCTAAACATTTTTCCTCATTTAGCAAATCTGTTATCGTGATTTCTTTAGCGTTCTCATATTCAACATATATATCGAAATTTTTCAGTTCATTCATCGCCATACTGATCATTTTTATCACCCCTAAAACGAATTTCGATTTTTAATCAACAAATAAATAAAGAATGGTGCTCCGATACCTGATGTAAAAACGCCTACTGGAATATCTAATGGATGAAAAGCAATTCGCGCAATCCAGTCTGCCAGTACTACTAATATTGCACCGATACCAGCTGTTGTAATAAATAGAAGTGACGTGTGATGACGCACAATTTTACGTGAAATATGCGGTGTCAGCAAACCAATAAAGCCAATTCCTCCAGCTACAGAAACAGATAGTCCGCAAAGAAGTGCACTAAAAAGTAGGAATAAGATTCTAAATCTCTTCAAATTTAAGCCTAACTGTTCGGCAACTGCATCACCGTAACTGTACAACTCGAACTTCCGCTGCGACCACATAATCATAAAGAATAAACTACTAAACGATACGAGTATCGATATAGTTTGTAGCCAATTGACGCCATATAGGCTGCCTGTCATCCATAAAAATACGCGTTCTGATGAAAATGAATCCGATGTCACGAGAATATACATAATAAACGCATTTGCAAATGCGGCTAATCCAATGCCTATTAACACAATTTGATTCCCTGTTATCAACGGATGTAATGAAAATAGATAAATGATAAAGAAAGTAACAATTGCACCAAGTACAGCAAAAATGGGTGTCCATTGAATTCCCATTGAACTACTCAAGTAAGTGATAAATAAAACTGCCCCTAAAGAAGCGCCACTTGTGACACCAATGACATCAGGTGAAGCAAGCGGGTTTCGTACGATTCCTTGCACGATTAAACCAGCGACGGCAAGTGATGCTCCAACGATCATGCCCGATAAAACACGTGGCATTCTTAATTCCCCTAAGGCAAATTCATTGTCAATCGGTGCTAAATTAAACGTATAATTAATCACTTCATGAAAAGGAATAATATCGAAGCCAACCATCAACCCTAACAAAACGACTAACAATAAACTAATCAGTACGGCTATGGTTTTATACACTTCTTTCTTTATTAAAAAAAATGAAAATTTCTCATATTTAGACCGAACAATCCAGCGATTAGACACGAGCACGTCCTCCTTTAAATGCTACATAAATAAAGAACGGTGCTCCTAAGAAAGCGGTTATCACACCTAAAGGTATTTCTGATGGTGGATTAATTAGCCGGGTACTAATATCTGCAACCAGCAAAAAGATGCTTCCTAATACAATAGAATAGCTTGTTAACCAAGCATAATTGTTTCCAACAAGTGATCTAGCTAAATGTGGAATAATTAAACCAACAAACGCGACGTTACCAATTACCGCTAATGACCCACCCGCTAGTACAACCATTAATACCAGTAAGGTCAATTTCATGACCATTATGTTTTGCCCCAACCCTTTGGCAATACTCTCTCCAGATGCGTAAATATTCATGGATCCCGCTAAAAAACAAGTCACAATGAGTGCACTAAGTAAGAACGGCAATACAGCGAATAACATATCTAAGGTCCGTCCACTAATCGTACCTGCCATCCAAAACAGAACGTCATTCATGCCTTTTTGATTCATTAACAAAATGATTTGCGTAAAAGACACAAACATGGCATTTACTGCAATTCCAGCTAAAATAATTCGTACCGATGTAGTGCCAGAATTACTAACAGTACCGAGTAAATATACTAAAACAGCGGCTAGTAATGCTCCTAAAAAAGCGAAATACACAATGACATTTAAATCTGTTACATTTAATACAACAACAAATACGACAATAAAAAAAATCGAACCTGCATTAATTCCTAGCACACTAGGGGACCCTAAAGGATTACGTGTTAACAATTGACTAATCATGCCAGCCATCCCTAGAGAAGCCCCTGTAACGACAGCGATTACCATACGAGGGAAACGCTCTTTCCAAATAATAATATGAGTGATATCTTGTGCATTAAAAAACATGCTCATGTTGTAAATATCAGCCAATGCATAATGCTTAATACCGAACATCAAACTCGATAGCATACAAATGAGTAAGATTATTACTAATAAAATTAAGCCAAATATCTTTCTTCTATTTTGTTTTACAAGTTGGGACATTTAATCACCATTCATATATTTGACTTCATTCTAAAGTAAAGAGAACCTGCTTCAATGATGAACATAGACCGTTCATTTCTCAGCAGGTTCATAATTTGACATGAACGAATGTCTTATTTTTTTAATTCATATATTTCATATAAGCTATCAAGCATTAAATTAGCTGATTTATACCCAGCTCCAGTACTCCAAAACACTTCGTCAACCTGGAAAACCTTATCGTTTTTCACAGCATCAATTTCGTTCCAAAGAGGATGACTTGTCCACTCTTCGTAGTTTTTCTCAACTAGTTCAGAATCTTTAGATGCGTTGAAGTTAAATATTGTATCGGCACTCAGTTCAGCGAGACGTTCCTTAGTAGTGATCTTCTCTCCCCACTCTTCTCCCTCAGTACCTGCAGGGCGTTCAAGTCCTTCAAATCCTAATTCGTTCAAAATTGAACCCGCATAACTATTGTAATAGACACGCATATGATCTGAGCGGAAGTTTGTGATGGCTGCCTTAATCGGTAACTGGTCACCCATTTGTGTTTTGAAATCTTCTACTCGACCATCCCACTCAGCTAATAATTCATCGGCTTTATCTTGTTTATTTAACGCTTCAGCCATTAAATTCATCGTATCTTTCCATTCATAAACTGTATCGTCCATGATAGTTGGAGCAATTTTAGATAGTTGATCATAAATTGCCTCATGGCGATAAATAGATGCAATAATTAAATCTGGTTTTAATTTAGCAATCTCTTCTAAGTTCGGTTGTAACTCTTGTCCAACATTAGTTGCACCTTCTAAATCAGTTCTTAAATATTCATATATTGGTTGTTGACTCCAAGACTCGACAACACCCACTGGCTTCACACCAAGTGCTGCAGCAGTATCATTTGCACCTTGATATAACGTGACGATTTTTTTAGGCGTACCTTTAATCGCTGTTTCTCCTGCAGAATGCTTAACTACGCGTTCTTCTTGAGCTGCAGATGCTTCTTTTTCCTCGACTATTGTTTCCTTATTACCACAGCCTGTTACTAGTAATATCAATGTCATTACAAATGACATAATTAAAACGATCTTTTTATTGTGAAACATATGTACACTCCTTTAATCTTGGTAATGATAATGATAATCATTGTCATTTGTGTATCTTACCATTATTTGAGAAAATGTGTAAAGCTTTTTTTCTATCGTCTTGATATTTCTTGTTTGATTTTCGGATGTATTGACTATGTACTCCATAATGAATTCTCAATTTGATTTTAATACTCCTTCGACTATTAATTAACGAAAAAAAACCTCTTGAGGAATTCCTATCCACAGAGGTTATTTTCATCACTTATTTATTTTTGTTGGATTGTTGATCCTTGTTTTTGTCGGTAGCAATTTTTCTAGGTTTAGCATCAAAGTCTGTAGCAATTTCTTCCTCGGGATTATGGTTGGGACTTTTGTAGAGTCCGAAGCTGTTATGCGTTCTTACATTAATTGTTTTTTTGTTGTTTTTACTCATGGATATTCACCTCCTAGAGTCTAATGTGCTCCGTATAGAAGGTTTTATTCTTAATGGACATTTCTTCTTTTTAGATGTTAATGAGCTATCTTTTTCACATTTAAAGGCACTAAAAAAAGGTTTACTTAACTGTCTGATATTCAGTTAAGTAAACCTCTTTTAATTTTATTTTACTAGCCTTATTTATTTACAAATAACTTTAAAAAAAGTTTGATTAAAATTAATTGAACCCTAAATAATCCTATTTTTTATTTTCGCCAAAAAGTTGAACAGTCTGCCTTGTCCAAGATATTAAACTCGATCATTTTCTCAAGTAATGAGAAATCAACCGGACGACCCCACTTGATTCGTACCAACTGCTTGGTGTGATCATAACCAGCCTGCACAATTTCATCAGAAAAATGATTAATCCCTGCCAATTCAGGGGCAACAGCCAAATGGTGTTTGGCTATGCTAAAGCCAATAATATATGTGCCGTGATCGGTAAACATAGGCTGATTCCAAGCAATTTTCGGCATTAAATTCGGAAATTTTTTAGTTACCCAAGCCAAGACTTCTTCCGTTCGTTCCCGGTTTTGTGGGTTATCGATACGCGCTAAATATTCTGCAAAAACCTCCATGTTGTTCCCTCCTGAAATTACTAAATATTTTTAATCGATTTAATTTGTTTTGCTATTACAGCATTCTCAACCTCATCCATAACATCTATATAAATTAATCGCGTTCTTACACTTCTTGTAATTTTAATGGCATATGGATTCTTTCAACATAGATGATATTAAAGTAAATAAAACAAATTTAGTGTCATTGAACACTTATTCCTTTGTTTTCATTATTTTCGATAAAAAAACACCCCATTGGATAATCATATCCAACGGGGTGAAACGGTGCAACTTTATTAAAAATGGTCAAACTTTATTTCAAATCTATAAAAGGTTTGAATTTCTTTTTTATTCAACTGTAACCGATTTTGCCAAGTTACGTGGTTTATCCACGTCACAATCACGGTGAAGTGATGCGTAGTAGCTGATTAACTGCATAGGAATGACCGAAACAAGTGGAGATAGCAGAGGATGCACTTTTGGTAAGATAACTGTATCGCCCTCTTCTTCCATGCCTTCCATTGCAATGATACATGGATTGGCTCCACGTGCTACCACTTCTTTTACGTTTCCACGAATATTTAAACTCACTGCTTTTTGTGTTACCAAAGCGAAGACTGGTGTGCCTTCTTCAATTAACGCGATGGTTCCGTGTTTCAATTCGCCACCGGCAAAGCCTTCAGCTTGGATATATGAAATTTCTTTTAATTTCAATGCGCCTTCCATGCTGACACAGAAGTCTAAGTTACGGCCAATGAAGAATGCGTTGCGTGTTGTTGCAAGGAAGTCACGAGCGATTTGCTCCATTTCTTCTTTTGAATCAACTAGCGATTGCATAGCATTTGCGACAATCCCAATTTCATGAACGATATCAAATTCTACTTGATGTCCCGCTTTTTTAGCAACGAGTGCTGCCGTTATCGCAAGTACTGCGATTTGAGCTGTATAAGCTTTTGTAGAAGCTACTGCAATTTCAGGACCTGCATGTAGTAGCAATGTATAATCCGCTTCACGAGAAAGCGTAGAGCCTTTAACATTGGTTACAGTCAACGTAGGATGACCTAATTTTTTGATTTTCACTAATACTTGGCGACTATCTGCCGTTTCGCCTGATTGTGTGATGAACATAAATATTGGATTTTTTGATAATAAAGGCATGTTGTAGCCAAATTCACTTGCGATGTGAACTTCTACCGGAATCCCTGCAATTTTCTCAAAGTATTCTTTTCCGACTAATCCTGCGTGATAACTAGTACCTGCCGCAATAATATAGAGACGATCTGCATTATTCAAAGCAGCCAAGATAGCATCTTCTATTTCAAGATCTCCTTGTTCATTCTGATATGCTTGAATTATTTTACGCATAACAGCTGGTTGCTCGTCAATTTCTTTTAACATGTAGTGAGGATACGTACCTTTTTCAATATCACTCATATCAAGTTCGGCCGTGTATGAATCACGTTTCACGACTGTTCCGTCTAATTGTTGAATTTCGACAGACTCTTTTTTCACGATTACCATTTCTTGATCATGAAGTTCTACGTATTGAGATGTTACTTGTAACATTGCCATCGCGTCAGAAGCCACTACATTAAAACCATCACCAAGACCTACTAATAACGGACTCTTATTTTTAGCTACATAGATGGTTTGCGCTTCCTCTGAATCTAGTAACGCTATTGCATATGAACCATGTAACAATGACAAAGTATGACGGAAGGCTTCACCAGTTGTCATGCCATCATTTGAGAATTTCTCAAGCAATTGTACAATGACCTCTGTATCCGTATCAGACTTCATGTCAACGTCAGATAAATATTCTTTTTGTACCAAGTGGTAGTTTTCAATAACGCCATTATGAACAAGCGTAAAACGTTGCGAATCACTTTGATGTGGATGAGCGTTTATTTGATTGGGTACACCGTGAGTCGCCCAACGTGTATGACCAATTCCTGTTTTTGCGAACACATCAAGTTCTACTGCTTGACGTAAGTCTGCGATACGCCCTTTTTCTTTAAAGACAGTAATGCCATCTTCGTTGCGCACAGCTATACCTGCTGAATCATAACCGCGGTATTCTAATTTCTCTAAGCCTTTTAATAAAATTTCTTTTGAATCTAATTCTCCAATGTATCCTACAATTCCGCACATAATTTAAATCCTCCATTAAGTAAAATCAAAGTAAGCGTTATGCCATATGAACAGAAGCTGTTCGTGTGCCCTCTTTTTCCTTTAATCACAAAATCACTTCTGTGGGTTAAGAAAAAGAATTACGACCGGGCATCGCGGCCGGGAGGTATCCGCCGAATGTTCGATACTCCTCCTCCTCGTCTGCTAAAGATCAGTTTGCTTGTGATTTCTTCAGCTCGGGCGCTATCATTATCTTCCTGTTTTTAACGTGGATTTGCACTCCTTTCCCACGGTGACGTAGTCAGTTGTCAATGACTTACAGTTTACGTCAGCACTCCTATCATACTGAATTCACGTACATACGTCAATAAAGTACTTAAGTACTGTACCCCATTGTATTCTAGTAAAACATAATAGTTCGCGATGTAGGATTTCTGCTTATTTCGATTTGAGAAAAACTATATACAGAGATTATTTTATCCAGCTTGGTGATTGGTTTATTCCGCTCCAGAGTAGTTTTAATCGGCTTCGATCTCTGTTTATTCGGCTTCGCAGTCATTTTAATCGGCTTCACGGACCATTTATTCGGCTTCAAACCAGTTTTAATCCGCTTCACCCATTATTAGGGATTTATTGGTTCTTTTTTTCGCTGCGCTCCTGTTAAATAAGGTAGCTATTAAAAATTCCCATTAAAAAAGAGCCGCATTTCTGCGACTCTTCACAAACCTGTAATAGCTCCAAATAATAATGCTAATGCTATGACAAAAGCAGGATGTAGTTTTACTTTTTCCAATAAAATAAAACTTACACCCATTATGAGCAGCGTGTAGCTTATGCCAACACCTTCCACTGATTGTTGTGCAAATCGAATCGTCATAAATCCAAGTAACACCGCTATGACCGGTCGAATGAGTTTTGTTAAACTTTTCACTTCGGGCTCTTCTTTGTACTTCATTAATATGACCATCATACCGATCATTAGGATTAAAGATGGAGCCACCGTGGCAATCATTGCTACGATAGACCCCAACACACCCGCTTCTGCGTACCCAATATAACCAGCCATTTTAGTTGCAATCGGACCAGGCAATGAATTTCCAATGGCAACTACCTCACTAAATTCTTGCGTAGACATCCATTCATATTTACCTACTACTTCATGCTCCACTAGAGGGATAGATGCTGGCCCCCCGCCGTACCCTAATATCCCAGGAATAAAGAAGGCTAAAAATATTTGCCAGTAGATCATGCTTTCTTCCTCCTTTTCAACAGCGAGGAGAAAGCTACCAGGAAGCAACCTAAAATGACAAATGCGGGATGAATATTAAACGCCTCTATTAATATAGCTGATAGAGCCAAGAGCAAGAGAGCGCGCATCCAGCCAAGTGTTTGACCTGATTTCTTAATAAATTCCCATGTCAACAAGGCAAGCATGACGGCAACAACCGGAACAACTGATGCTGCCATATTTTCTACCCAAGGGACATCTTTATATGTTTGAAGCAAACCTAAAAAAACAATCATTAACACTACAGTTGGAATGATAGAGGAAAGGAGTGCATTTAGACATCCCCATAACCCTGCTACTCGATAGCCAACATAACCCGCCATTTTTGTGGCGATGGGTCCTGGTAATGTATTGGCAAGAGCTAGGGTGTCTCCAAATTCATCGTCAGTCATCCATTCATATTTTTTCACAACTTCTTGATGAACTAATGGAATCGAGGAAGGGCCTCCTCCAAATCCAAGCATGCCAATTCTAAAAAAAGCTAGTCCAATGTTACGGTGAAGAACACGTCCTGGACGCGCGGAGGTGTTCTTCGATATCGGACGTTCTACCAAGCAGCGATGGTTCCATCAGTTCGGGATTCTGTACCGCCTTGCAGTACGCCCGTTTCGGGATTTCGCCAAATGATCTGCCCGCGTCCAAAACTACCACCGTCCGATGTTACATGTATGTCATGTCCTTTTCTAACCAAGTTCTGCACCAAGTAATTTGGAAACTCGGGTTCGACATGGACCGTCTTCCCTTTGATCCACTGCCAGCGAGGCATATCCAAGGTTGCTTGTGGATTCAATAAGAAATCCACTGTATTGGTTACTACTTGGAAGTGTCCTTGAGGTTGCATATATCCACCCATTACACCAAATGGTCCAACTGCTTGCCCATCTTTCGTTAGGAATCCTGGAATGATGGTATGATACGTTCTCTTCCCTGGTTTCAAGACGTTCGGATGTGTTTCATCAAGTGAAAAATCATGGCCACGGTTTTGCATCCCAATTCCAGTACCTGGCACCACGATACCTGAGCCAAAGCCCATATAATTACTTTGGATATAAGAAACCATATTTCCTTCATCATCGGCAACAGCTAAATAGACAGTGCCACCCTTTGGTAGTTCATAAGGTTGTGGGTTGCTTGCGGTATCTTCGATAACACCCGCACGCTTTTCTGCGTATTCTTCTGATAGTAAATGTTCAACGCTCACTGGCATCGCTTCAGGTTCTGTAATAAACGCTTGGCCGTCTGTGAATGCCAATTTCATGGCTTCAATCTGTTGATGGAATGTGTCTGCATCTTGCCAAGCTGGTTTGTCTAATTGCTTAAAGACGTTTAACGCCATAAGTGCAACCATGCCTTGTCCATTTGGTGGGATTTCCCATACGTCATATCCACGGTAATTCGCAGAAACTGGCTCAACCCATTGTGGTTTGTATGTAGCTAAATCTTCTTTTGTTAAATAGCCATCGTGTTTCTTAAAGTAGGCATCGATTTTATCCGCAATTTCGCCTTCATAGAAATCTCTTGCATTTGTTTCACCGATTGCACGCAACGTTTTTGCGTGACCAGGAGATGACCAAACTTCTCCTACTTCAGGCGCTCGTCCGTTTGGCGCAAATGTTTCAAACCAAGAGGCAAATTCTTCTGTTGTAAAGGTATCCTTGAATTTCTTATAGGCAGCTTTCCAGTACTTCCCGAGAATCGGTGTTAATGGGTAGCCTTCTTCTGCATAACGAATAGCTGGAATGAGTACATCTTTTAACGGTAGTTTGCCGAATTTCTGTGAAAGCTCTGCCCAAGCAGCCGGTACACCAGGTACAGTGACAGGAATCACACCAAACACAGGCATTTTTTCATGTCCTTTTTGTCGTATAGCTTCAGCAGAAATCGATTGTGGTGCAGGACCAGAGGCGTTGAGACCATGTAGCTTATCTTTTGTCCATACAAGTGCGAATGCATCGCCGCCAATTCCGTTCGAAGTTGGTTCAACAACTGTCAATGCTGCCGCTGTCGCGATCGCAGCGTCAATCGCATTACCACCTTTCTGCAAAATTTCAAGACCTGCTTGTGCTGCAAGTGGTTGTGATGTTGCGACCATGCCTTTCTTCGCGAATACGGTATGACGCTTCGCTGCAAATGGGTGGTGTAAGTAATCCATGATGATCCCCCTCAAATTTGTTCGTTCCTAAATTTTAGTACCTGCAAAATGACATGCAGCAAAATGACCTATTTCATATTCTTGCCAAGCGGGTTTATCAACCTTACACACATCTTGTGCAATTGGACAACGTGTGTGGAATGGACATCCACTTGGCGGATTTGCTGGATTAGGTAAATCTCCTTGTAATCGAATTCGTTTTGTATTTACGTGAACGGATGGTCGCGGAATAGCCGATAAAAGCGCTTGGGTATAAGGATGTAATGGATCTGCAAATAATCCCTTTACTGTTCCTAACTCCACCGTGGTGCCAAGATACATCACAAGCACGCGATCACAGAAGTAGCGAACCACCCCTAAATCATGCGAAATAAATAAATAGGATAACTGATACTTTTCTTGCAAGGTCTTTAATAATTTTAACACTTGTGCTTGCACCGATACATCCAAAGCTGATACCGCTTCGTCACAAATAACAAACGAAGGATTTAAGGCAATTGCACGGGCAATACCTATACGTTGTCTTTGGCCCCCGCTGAATTCATGCGGATAGCGATCAAAATGTTCTTCTTTTAACCCAACTTCATTTAACAAATCTATCACACTTGCACGTTTTTCTTTTGCTGACATATTGGTATGCATCGTAAAGACTTCTTCGAGTGCATGTCCAATACGTTGTCGAGGGTTTAAAGAAGCATAAGGATCTTGGAAAATCATTTGCATCTCTTTAACAAATTTCAATTTCTCTTTACGTTTTAAATCTTGGATTTCTTCATCACGAAAGCGGATTTTTCCTGCCGTTAATTCTTCAAGACCTAAAATAGCACGACCTAATGTGGATTTCCCACAACCAGATTCCCCTACTACCCCTAAACTTTCTCCTTCATACAGTTGCAATGACACATCTTCGACAGCTTTGACATTTCCTTGAACACGTTTTAAGATGCCACCTTTAATAGGAAAATACTTTTTCACACCTTTTAATTCGAGGAGTATCTTTGGTTCAGATTTGGGCGACAAGGTGACCATGTTTAACCTCCTCCTCTACTTCTTCATGTAACCAACAACTCACGACATGTCCTTCTTCTTTTGTTGTAAATTCTGGAGGAGCAATTTCACGGCATTTGTCAGTCGCAAATTTACAACGCGGGTGGAAACGACATCCATGAATCTGTTCGTGTAAACTCGGCAACGAACCGGGTATTGGTTCTAGTTCGAAATCCGGATCATCAATATTTGGTACTGAATTTAATAAACCGATTGTATAAGGATGTTTTGGGTTATCAAATATAGCTGCTACAGGGCCTTCTTCTACTTTTTTGCCAGCATACATGACCATAACACGGTCAGCAACTTCAGCTACAACACCCATATCATGCGTAACCATCATAATACCCATATTTAATTTTTCCTTCAATTCATTAATTAAATCCAAAATTTGTGCTTGGATCGTTACGTCTAAAGCAGTTGTAGGTTCATCCGCAATGAGCAATCCAGGATGACAAGCAAGTGCCATCGCAATCATGACACGTTGTCTCATCCCTCCACTTAGTTCATGTGGATATTGATTCATTCTTTTTTCAGGGTATGGGATTCCAACTTGTTTTAATAATTCTATACCTTGTTTCGTCGCTTCACTTTTCTTGATTTTATGATGAAGAATTAGAGGTTCGCGTAACTGATAACCCACTGTTAGTACTGGATTTAAAGCTGTCATGGGTTCTTGGAAAATCATCGAAATTTTTGTTCCGCGCATTTGTCTCATCTGTTCATAGGGTAAGTTATGAATTGGCTTTCCTTCATACTTCACTTCTCCGTTTGCAATTCTACCATTGCTTGGGAGCAAACCAATCACAGATAAAGACGTAATGCTTTTCCCACAGCCTGATTCCCCTACGATGCATAATGTCTCCCCTTTTGCTATGGAAAAGGAGACATCCCGCACAGCTTGGACGTTGCCGTCTGCTGTACGGAATTCAGTTACTAAATTGTTCACTTCTAATAATGTCTCCTGCATGGTTCACCCTACTCTCCAGTAACGTTTTTCAAAGTCCATTTACCGTTTGGATCTAATTCAAGGCCAGAGTATGCTTTGTCCATTGCCGCAGTCACGATTCCGTGATACATAACAACTACTGCATTATCTTCAATCATCACTTTATTTGCTTTATCTAGAATCGCTTTACGTTCCTCTTGATCAATCGTTGTTCTTGATTGTACAACTAACTCATCAAATTCTGGATTGCTGTATTGTGCTCGGTTTGAAGATCCAACATTATCACTATGGAAGTTTGGATATAACAATTCTGAACCATCACCCGTTACGTTTGACCAACTTAGGAATGTGATGTCATACTCTCCACCACGTGCTGTATCTAAGAATGTAGCCCACTCCATAGACTCGATTTCAACTTTGAATCCAGCCTCTGTTAATTGAGCTTGTACAATTTCAGCCATTAAAATGAAGTTGTCACGGTTAGCTGTCAATAATTTAATTGGCTTGTCACCGTATCCATTTTTCTCTACTAATGCTTTTGCTGCTTCTACATCATAAGCAGTTCCCGCTTCGTCAGCAGATTCATCGTAACCGAATACTTGCGGTCCAACGACACTATCACTACGAACACCTAAACCATTTAATTTTGTAACAAATGCGTCGCGATCAATAGCTGCTGCCACTGCTTCACGGAATTCAGGGTCTTGATTCATTTCTCTTGAATGATTAAATGTTAAATAATAAACAGGTGTTCCTTCTTTTTTCTCGATATTAATATTTTCCATTGCTTCAAGACGCTTGATTTGTTCTGTTGGTAAGTTGTCAATAAATTGAATCTCTCCTGCTTGTAGCATAGAGATAGCAGTTGAAATTTCAGGTACAACTTTTAATACAACCTTCTTGAGATCAGGTGCACCATCCCAATATTCTTCATTTGCTTCTAATTCCACTTGATCACCAGAAGTCCAGCTAACAAATTTGAATGGACCTGTTCCAACTGGTTCTTTCATTAAATCCTGTGCTTGGTCAGCTGTTGGGCTCACAATTGCTGCATTTGAATGCGATAATGAAGCTAAAAAAGCACCGTATGGATATTTTGTTTTAATTTCTACTGTATTTTCATCAATTACTGTAATCGTATCAACTGGCTCTAATAAAGAGGCACGTGGTGCAGCTGTTGCCGGATCACGTAATTTGTCAAATGTGTATTTTACTGCTTCTGCATTAAAAGGCGTTCCATCGTGGAATTTAATGCCTTCTTTAAGTTTAATTACCCATGTGTTGTCATCTTTGATTTCATATGATTCTGCTAACTGAGGCTCAAATTCCATCGTTTCGATATTACGTTCAAATAATTTTTCATAAACATGTTCCGTAATATTAGCTGATACTGAATCATTCGTTAAAATTGGCGACATCCCTACAACATCCGATGTAGATGCGTACGTAAAGGTTTCAGTACTCGCCGTATCTCCGCTTGCTGACCCGTCAGATTCTTTAGGAGCTGATGCTGATTCTCCACCACCACAAGCTGCTAAAACCAATAACACCATTACCACTAGTGATAACCATACAATTTTCTTCATTAATCTTCCCCCTGCTCCATTTTTAATAGTGTCTTTCTTTACCTCGTGCCGCTTTGCGCTTTTCGTTGTGTCTGGCTACAAGCGCCAGCTCGCACTTAAGCTTCAGTCCCTCTTGCAAAAGATAGCTTTCGAATCGGTACTTCCAGCGCCAGTGTCGAGCCAGAGTGGCGCTTTTTGCTTTTCATTGAATTTCCATGTTTGGATCTAGTGCATCTCGTAAACCGTCTCCTACTACATTAAAAGCAAAAACCGTTAACATGATGGCAATACCTGGCACAATCGTTAAATGAGGTGATGTCCACATATAGTCTTGACCTTGTGCGATCATGGCACCCCATTCAGGTGTTGGTGGTTGAGCACCTAATCCTAAATAACTGAGAGATGCTGTCGACAGGATAGCTGTGCCCATTCGCATTGTTGCAAAAACAATAATAGGTGCAAATGCATTCGGTAAAATATGGCGAATCATTATTCGTAGATCTGAAGCTCCTAGAGACTTCATCGCCATGATATATTCCTTTTGTTTAATGGACAGCACGGAACCCCGCACTATTCGAGCACATGTCGGAATGGACCAAATACTAATGGCGATGGCCACATTGACTAAGCTCGTCCCTAATACCGCAATAATTAACATGGCTAACAAAATACCCGGGAACGAGAATAGCAAATCGACAACCCTCATGATGATTCCATCTAATTTTTTGTAGTAGCCACCAAGCAGCCCTAACGTAACCCCTCCAATCAAGCCAAGAGAAACGGCTGTAATACCCACTAATAATGAAATTCGTGCTCCATGGACAATACGTGACCAGACATCTCGGCCATAATTATCAGTACCTAGCCAGTGACCTTCAGAAAACATAGGAAGTTCGCTGCTAATTAAATCTTGTTTAATAGGATCATGTGTAGCAATAATCGGTGCAAAAATGGCCATTCCGATTTGTAAAAGGATAATAATTATTCCTATAGCCGCTAATTTATTTTTCAGCAGTCGTTTTAGCGTTGTGACATATACTTTTTCTTTCTTCTTAACAACCGGTGCTCGTTCATCTGTTGTCAGTACCGCGTTTGTCATATAGTGTCTCCTTTCATCAGTCGTAGCTGATACGTGGATCAATAAAGGTATAAACGATATCTACTATTAAATTCACGACTACAAATAAGGTGGCAACTAACAACACCGAACCTTGAACCATCGGGAAGTCTCTCATTGCAATGGCGTCAATCATTAATCTCCCTACCCCATTTATTGCGAAAACTTTTTCAGTAATAATTGTTCCACCAAGGAGGAAACCAAAGTTTAGACCAATAACGGTAATAACAGGAATCATGGCATTTTTCAATGTGTGAATCCAAATAACATTTCTTTCTTTCACACCTTTTGCCCTTGCGGTTCTTACATAATCAGCTTTGATAACTTCGAGCATTGAAGACCTAGCCATCCGAGCAATCATTGCTGCTGAACCGGTACCTAGTGTGATTGCCGGTAGTATCAATTGTTTTATTCCATCAACCGTATAGAATGGTGCGGATAATCCACCGACTGGAAACCAGCCTAAATTCACTGCAAACACTAAAATTAAAATTGCTCCTAACCAAAAGTTTGGAATGGAAATCCCTGCAAGAGCAAAAGTTGTGGACGTTACATCTAACCAGGAGTTATGTTTTAATGCAGATATTAAACCTGCAAAAATACCAATAACTATGGCGACTATCATACTGGCAATGGCAAGTTTTAATGTATTCGGAAAACGAATAGATATAGCTTCGGAAACAGCTTGTTTTGTTTGATAGGAATAGCCAAAATCTCCTTGAGCTGCGTTTTTTACATATCTACCATACTGAACGAGAAATGGATCATTCAAACCAAGATTATCGCGAATCGCTTCTAAATCCGACTCTGTCGCAGTTGCTCCACCTACCATAGTAGCTGGATCTCCAGGTGCGATATACATGGATGAAAATACAAGAAATGAAATACCTAGTAATAAAAATACAAGTTGTACTGCCCTACGAACAATCAAAGCTATCATTTACTCCCCACCTCCTTACAATTGTTAATCTTTTTATCGTATTTGATTAACAAAAGGTTAATATTTGTTATTTTTTATTATAGTTCATGCAGAATAAAAAATCTACATGAATATTCAAATAAGTTAATTAATTTAGTTTTTTAGTCCCTTTAGACTTAATTTATTGTATTTTATATACATTTCGTAATAAAAAAAACAACATAGCATACAAATTGGTTAGCATTTCAAGTTTAAAAATTGAAAACGTTTGCAATCATTTCGTAATTAGAAATTTATATACACGAAGACCCCTACATTCCCTTTGAAATGTAGGGGTCTTCGTGTAATTATAGTTTCAATCCACTTCTACTCTTAAAGCGTCTTAATAATATGTGACTCTCAACACGTGTAATTCCTTCTAAAGCATACAATTCTTCGTTAATAAAATTTTCTAAATTCGAGAAATCATCTACCAATACATGCATGTGAAGAGTAGATGGTCCTGTCATTTGATAACAACTAGCTACACTTGGATTATCCGCAAGTTTTTCAGCCACTTCCACAAGTGAAGAAGGTTCACAATCCACTTCAAAAAAACCAGATACACTTTTCCCAACTTTTTCAGAATTAATTACCACAGTAAAATGCTCAATTACTCCTGCTTCTTGCAATTGATTCACTCTTTCTCGAACTGCCACTCTTGATAAATTAAGTTCTTTTCCTATATCGACATATGATATACGCCCATTGGCAATTAGTAATTCTAAAATACGTTTATCTGTATCATCTAAACGCATATGCCACCTACTTTCAACCATTGTATTGGTATTATACGAAAATAAGTTTCAAATAGAAAGCAAGACATTGTATATTTTATTATATTGTTGTGCTTTCTAATGACTGAATTCACAATCATAAAAATCAAAAAGAAACCAGCTTCAAAAAGAGCTGGTTTCTTATTTTTTATTCAGTTAATCCCATTTCTTCGCGAACCACTACTACAATACGCTCTACATAACGTTCGCAATCTTCTTTAGTTGGTGCTTCAACCATTACACGCACTAAAGGTTCTGTACCAGAAGGACGTACAAGTACGCGACCATTTTGAGCCATTTCTACTTCTACTTCATTAATAACAGCTGCTACTTTTGCATTATCCGTCACACCGTGTTTGTCCGTTACACGCACATTAACAAGCTTCTGAGGGAATATTTGCATTTCTGCTGCAAGTTCAGATAATTTTTTACCTGTAACTTTCATGATGTTGACAAGTTGCAGTCCTGTTAACAGGCCATCACCAGTTGTATTGTAATCCAAGAACACAATGTGTCCAGATTGTTCTCCACCTAAATTGTAGCCATTTTTCTTCATTTCCTCGACCACATAGCGATCGCCTACTGCTGTTTTGACACTCTTCATACCTTGCGATTCTAGTGCTTTATAGAAGCCCATATTACTCATCACTGTAGACACAACTGTATCTTGTTTCAAACGACCTTCGCTGTGTAAATGTTTCGCGCAAATGTACATGATTTGATCGCCATCAACAATATGACCTTTCTCGTCTACCGCAATCAAACGATCCCCGTCGCCATCAAATGAGAGACCTACGTTAGCTCCTTTATCCACCACAAATTTCGCTAATACTTCAGGGTGAGTAGAGCCTACATTATCATTAATATTTAAACCGTTTGGTGATGCCCCCATTGTTGAAAGGTCCGCATCCAAATCCGCAAAGACGTGAGTTGCTAAAGTAGATGTCGCACCATGTGCACAATCCAGTGCAACATGAATGCCAACAAAATCTTCATCCAATGTTTGTTTTAGGTAGCTAATATATTTTTGACCGCCTTCAAAGTAGTCTGTTACAGGGCCAATATCTTTACCCACTGGTCTTGGAAGTTGATCTATTTCTGCGTCAATTAAAGATTCAATTTCCGCTTCCTGTTCATCTGATAATTTAAAGCCATCTGACCCAAAGAACTTGATTCCGTTATCAGCCATTGGATTGTGAGAAGCTGAAATCATAACGCCTGCTTCTGCACTCATCACACGTGTTAAATAAGAAACTCCTGGTGTACTGATGACGCCTAAACGCATTACTTCTGTACCCACGGATAAAAGGCCAGCTACTAGAGCACCTTCTAACATATGCCCCGAAATTCGGGTGTCCCGACCGATTAATACTTTCGGACGACTTGTTGCACCTTTTGTTAATACATAGCCACCGATTCGGCCTAATTTAAATGCTAATTCTGGTGAAAGTTCGCTATTTGCAATGCCTCTTACACCGTCAGTTCCAAAATATTTACCCATTTTATTTACTCTCTCCTTCAAATCAAAACTTAAGCTCGCAGGACATCTAGTGTAATAGAAGGTATTGGTATTGTCCATGTGACATTTTCAGGACCCTCTACAGAAACGTCTAGTAAGTTTCTACCATTCTCTGCTTCACTCACATCTACATAAACTTGAAAACTCGATGAGTTGACTATCGAATTTCACCTTTAATCTCTAAGTTAACTTGACCATTCTCAGGCTTTAGAAACACAATTTGATCCGCTTCATTCAAACCTCTTACTTCCAAATTTACATCTTCGATCTAAGTCGAAATCCACTACCGGTGTATTGACCTAAGCAGATCCTTCTTCAGGAGCTGGTGTAACATCAGCATCTACTTTTATTTCAGATTCAGAAAATCGAGACACACCTTTAGGTTGCGGTATTTTTAGCGTAATCTCTTTCGAATCGTCTAGTTTGCTGATATCAACCTCCACGACTATTTCGTCTAGAGCATCTATGTCTTCTTGATTACCATAAGCACGTAACATAGCAAAGGACGCTGTTAAATTATTAATCGTTACACCATCTATAGCAGTACCTGTCTGCCGAAGAGTAATTGGTACTTCCTTGCTATATTCCTCAATATCTATCGTTACATTTACTTGTTGTGGCTCAATGGTAACATTCAATTTGGATAAATCCTTATCTAACACTTTTACACTTGATTCTTGAGTAAACGTCTTAGTCAGATCTTGATCGCCTGTAACAGTTGCTTTAACAAAACTAATACTGTCAATTATACTTCTCGCACCCGTTACCTTAACCCGTTCTGGATCAGACTTCATGCCAGTCAAAATATAGTCTTCAGCTAATAACCGCTCGTTAAATTCGGGGTCAACACGTAATTCTCGGGTAATCCGTTCTTCAATATTGACCTCAATGTATGCTGGATCTAAACGGACTTGTAATTTATCTGATACATTCTCGACTTGAAGCATGATATTATGTTCACCCATATTCAAATCACGCAAATCCACAAAGACTGTAAAATCTTGCAATTGCTTCGCTGTTTGCACAATCGATGTTGGTCCTACAATAGTCATGTCAACCGTTTCAGGAACACCTGTCAGAACCAAATTACCATCATCATAATACACTTCAACAGGTACATCACGAATAACATCCGTCATACTCCCTGTAGTTGCTGCATTTAAGTTTTCATCATCAGATTTAATCGTTAAGAACAAAAGCATGGCGAGTAGCAGCGCAGTGATTCTTAAAAACCAAGGGCTATCCATCATTTTATCCATTCTTTTTCCCCCTCCACGTCCATTTCGAAGTGCTTACAAGTTCAGGTTCAGGACCAAACCATACTTTACGTAAGCGCGTTTCAAATTCTTCTATAGACAGGTTTCGGTGAAGGTCACCGTTAGATGTTAAACTAACCGCTCCTGTTTCTTCAGATACTATTATCGTAATCGCATCTGTCACTTCGCTAATACCAAGTGCTGCACGATGACGTGTTCCAAGTTCTTTGGAAATAAATGGACTTTCAGATAATGGCAAATAACATGCAGCCGCAGCAATTTTATTTTTTTGCATAATGACTGCTCCGTCATGGAGTGGTGTATTAGGTATGAAAATATTGATTAATAATTCCGAAGTAATTTCAGAATTCATTTGAATGCCTGTTTCAATATAATCACTTAAACCTGTTTCGCGTTCAATAGAAATCAACGCACCAATTCGGCGTTTCGCCATATAACTTACAGATTTTGATATCGCTTCGATTAAACGATCTTGCTCTTCGGCTTGCTGCATACTCGTGCGTGCAAATAACTTGCCTCGTCCTAATTGTTCGAGGGCACGTCGTAACTCGGGCTGAAAGATAATAATAATTGCTAAAAAGCCCCAGTTAATAACTTGTTCCATCATCGATCCTAGTGTATCTAAACCAAATACATCAGTTAACATTCGAACAATAATTATTACAAAGATTCCTTTTAATAATTGGACCGCTTTCGTTCCCTTTATCAAAGTGAGAATCTTATAAATGACAAACCACACGAGTATCACATCAAGTATATTTACGAGCACGTTTACCGGCGTCAAGTTTGTGAATTGGTCAATAAACGGCATGTGGCATCCCCCACTTTTCTTCACATTATCATATACCTCTACTATACCATAAATGTTCAGCATGCTGCTTTACCAATCAGGCAAATGAGTAATCAATGCTAAACATTTAATCACAAATCAAAAGCCCACCCAAATTAGGGGTAGGCTTATTTTTCTTCATTACTATCAAAAAATGATGCGACTTCTTTGGCTCCTGCTTTCATTTTGTACCAAAGCCAATCAAATACTTGATTAATCTCTTCAATTTCACCTGTGATATTTGCTGTTGACGCCATAAGCGTTCCGTTAATAATCGTGACATTACCATCGATTTCTCCATCAATTTGAAGGTCTCCATTTTTAACAACAATATCCCCTTTAATCGTTGTACCAGCTGGAACAATTACTCTTTCACCTTCAACCACGATATTCGGCTGTTTTGTAAATGAGAATTGTTGGTCATCATTAAAGTTGGAAAATAAAGATGCACTCATTAAAATCATAAACAGGGCTGCCGCCGTTAACAATGGATGGCTATGGAACCACCGTTTCATTCCAGCACGTGATGTCTCTTTTGGCATACGCGCGTTCACGCCTTTTACAAAACCGCTTGGTGCTGTAATATGAGATGCGCTCTGAATGAACGCAGTGACTTTATTTAACTCATGCATATGTTGTTGACACTTTTCACAATTCGCCAAATGTGCCTTAAGCTCCAGCTCATGTTCACGACTAATGTCCCCATCTAAATATTCATGTATATAGCGAACGATATTTGGGCATTTATCCATCGTGAATCCCTCCTACATTTTACTCAATTGCTTTCTCAGTGCCTCGCGTCCTCTGTGGATTCGAGTTTTCACAGTTCCAAGTGGCATTTCTAAGATTTCACTAATTTCTTGTAGCGGTAAATCTTCCATATATTTAAGCACAATTACTGCTCGGTACTTATCCGGCAGTCGAGTAATTTCATATTGTACTCTTTCTTGCATTTCCATTTTCAACACTACATCTTCAGGTAACTCTTCTTTTGAAGCAACTTGCGAATACATATTTAAACTTTCGGTGCCCGCAACCTCTGCATCTAAGAAATAATCCGGTTTCTTTTTTCTTATACGATCAATACACAAGTTGGTTCCGATTCGATACAACCATGTTGAAAATTTCCGATTAGTATCAAATGTATGTATGTTAATAAACGCACGGACAAATGCTTCTTGCGCAATATCTTCCGCTTCGTGTTTATTTCCAAGCATGCGATAACATACTCGATACAATTTATCTTGATACAGCTCGACAATCTCCGTGAATGCGTTTTGATCGCCTTTTAATACTTCTTTTATTCGTTTATTGACTAACGCATCCATCGTAAATTCTCCTCCGCTGATGCGGCTGTCTTAGTTATACGGATTAAAGGATAGACAGGTTTCATCATTTTTTTAATTAATTCCATTATATCAGAAACTATTTCGAAAAACTTACAAAAATTCACATCTTAAGGTATACGTTTTGTCATAACAGTAAGTTATAACAATTAGAAAATTGCCATGTGCAACTATAGATAGACGACGCCAGTGCTAGTAGGGGCGACTCGAAATATCTGAGACTTTATTATCTAATATAAAAACTGTTCGACCTATAGCAAAAAATGCTAGATCGAACAGTTGATATCTTACTGCTTATACTAATTTTTCGCCGAATAATGAGCCCATAAGCGCTACAGCCACATCAGCTGTTTTGTTTTTCTCATCTAAAATCGGGTTTACTTCTACAAATTCAGCTGATGTAATCATCTTAGAAGAATACAACATTTCCATAGCTAAATGACTTTCACGGTAGCTAATCCCACCTGGTACTGGAGTTCCTACGCCTGGCGTGTAAAGAGGATCGATTCCATCTAAATCAAGTGATAAATGGACTCCATCAACTTCGCTTTCTTTTAAATATGACATCGCTTGGTCCATAACTTCTGTCATCCCAAGCTTATCAATGTCATGCATCGTAAACACTTTAATGCCTTTTTCTTTAATTAATTCACGCTCGCCTGGATCTACAGAACGTGCACCAATTATCACTACATTTTCAGGTTTAATTTTTGGTGCAAAACCTCGAATATTTACTAATTGCTCATGACCTAAGCCAATACTAACTGCAAGCGGCATTCCGTGAATATTACCTGATGGAGAAGTTTCTCCTGTATTTAAATCTGCATGTGCATCATACCAAATAACTCCTAAGTTTTCATAACGATCGCCTAAACCAGCTAATGTTCCAATAGCAATACTATGATCGCCACCTAGAATAAGTGGGAATTGACCATCTTCCATCACATGATGAATTTTTTCTGCTAGAGCTGTACTCGCATCTGTTACTTCTTTTAAATTACGAAGATTTGTTTCTGTCGATGCTGTTTTCTCAGCAGCTGCAATTAATATATTACCTTCGTCGGTCACATTGTGGCCAATTTCTTCCAATCGTTCAACAACACCCGCGTAACGAATCGCACTTGGTCCCATATCTACCCCACGACGATTTTGTCCTAAATCCATTGGTACACCTATTAGAGATATATTTAAATTATTCATTATTTTATACTCCCCCGTTTCTTTAAAACTATTGTAAACCGTGAAGGGGTGTTGGCTCAACTGTACATCATTGTGAATAAATATTCATTCTATTTTCTAATTTCTTTTTAATACTTGGCCATTCCGAACTAATGATGGAATAAAGCACTGCATTCCTCGCTTTACCTGTGGATCGAATTCGTTCGTTTCGTATGACGCCCTCTTTTATAGCACCGAGCCGCTCAATCGCTTTTTGAGATATCAAATTTTCTTCATCCGTTTTAAATTCTACACGAATCATCCCAAGTGTTTCAAATGCATAGGTAAGTAGCAACCACTTAGCTTTTGTATTAATATGTGTTCGTTGAAACGCCTTCCCATAGTAAGTTGCTCCAATTTCACACGCTTTATTCGCGTAATCGATATTGTAAATACGTGTGGATCCATATAATTCATCGGTTTCTAAATGAGCAACGACAAACACTGTGCTCGTTTCAGAATGTCGCATTTGTTCATAACTTGTTCTCATCCATTTTTCAAACTCTTCAATGGTTTGAATTAGATTGAGCATATGCGTAAACAACTCTGGCGTCGTCAAGTTCCACAAACGTTTGATATCGGATTCCTTCATTGGTCGTAGCATTACGTTGTCATGGATTAATATCACAGTCATATTACCCAACTCCTCATATAGCTTTTACACTATAATACAAAAGTTTTTCCAATATAAACAGATTATAGGGTGAAAATTATTAACTCTTTAATGCCACGTACAATCCACCCGATAACTCTTTCAATACTAAAAATCAGTGTAAAGGTGAAAGAACTCAACAAACATATGTATATAACTTTCTCCCAAGTTTTCGTTCATTAAACATTTGAATCATTTTTTTCAGCATTAGTCGCAAAATCCAACAAACATGAATATCCATCCTGAAGTACCCAATATTTACTGCTAAGTTAAAATGGTTATTCTTGCCGCAAATACCAATGTATTTAACTCCATGCTCCATAGTTAATAACAATTATGTCTCCATATATCAAGTTGTCCAGGTGTTGGGGATATCCCTGTTAATAAGTTCAAAAAATTTTGTATATATCCACTATTATTTATTAATTTTAATGATTCTAATAAATGATGTCTTTATTATCTTACTTAATGATTATTTGCGAGTATTTATTAAATTAAAAAGTACAAATAATCAAGTTTTACGAGGAAGGACGGGGTTACAAGGTTGAAATCTCTACCTATCACACGTTAATTACTTGAAAATATACTCTTGATTTTTGTAAAATATTATAAATATTCCTGGAAAATATCCTATTAACTAGTAATCATGTGAGAAGTTTATTTTTTTGTTCATAACAATGTGGATAACCTTTTATAATCGGTTTTTGAAGTTAGCTTATCCACATCTTATCCACATTTCAGATATACAAAAAAGACGAATGGAATATATACATTCCATTCGTCTTTTATATAATATTAAAGAGCCTAACGGGATCGAACCGCTGACCTCCTGCGTGCAATGCAGACGCTCTCCCAGCTGAGCTAAGGCCCTAAAAAAAGATGTGTGTTAATAAATGAGCCATGTAGGATTCGAACCTACGACCCTCTGATTAAAAGTCAGATGCTCTACCAACTGAGCTAATGGCTCGTAAACTTAATGAAAATATATGGTTGGGGAACCTGGATTCGAACCAGGGCGTGACGGAATCAAAATCCGTTGCCTTACCGCTTGGCTATACCCCAACAAGAAAATAAAAAAATGGTGGAGGGGGGCGGATTCGAACCGCCGAACCCGAAGGAACGGATTTACAGTCCGTCGTGTTTAGCCACTTCACTACCCCTCCAAGGGTAAAATTATGGTGGAGGATGACGGGCTCGAACCGCCGACCCTCTGCTTGTAAGGCAGATGCTCTCCCAGCTGAGCTAATCCTCCGTTAAAAACAATGAAAAGCTGTGCATTTCGTTGTCAACTCACTCATTTATTCAGTCACGTACTTGAGTACGCTCCTTCATTCATTCGATCGTTTCCTAGAACTACTTGCTTTTGATTCTTTTTACATACTAATTTAAAGTTACATAAAAAGAAATTGGTGACCCCTACGGGAATCGAACCCGTGTTACCGCCGTGAAAGGGCGGTGTCTTAACCGCTTGACCAAGGGGCCAAATGTGTATATTTAACGAGTATGTATTATTGGAAGAAAAGCTTCCAACCGGATTCGAACCGGTGACCTCTTCCTTACCATGGAAGCACTCTACCTGCTGAGCTATGGAAGCAAGAAAGTGGCTCCGAAGGTAGGACTCGAACCTACGACCATCGCATTAACAGTGCGGTGCTCTACCACTGAGCTACTTCGGAACGGAATACAAATAAAAAAGCCTAGCGACGTCCTACTCTCGCAGGGGGAGACCCCCAACTACCATCGGCGCTAAAGAGCTTAACTTCCGTGTTCGGGATGGGAACGGGTGTGACCTCTTTGCCATTACCACTAGACTTCTTGAGTGTTTGTTCACTCAAAACTGGATAAACGAGCCATTGAAAGCCATTCAATCTTTATTTGGTTAAGTCCTCGATCGATTAGTATTCGTCAGCTGCACACGTCGCCGTGCTTCCACCTCGAACCTATCTACCTCATCGTCTTTGAGGGATCTTACTTGCTTGCGCAATGGGAAATCTCATCTCGAGGGGGGCTTCATGCTTAGATGCTTTCAGCACTTATCCCGTCCACACATAGCTACCCAGCGATGCTCTTGGCAGAACAACTGGTACACCAGCGGTGTGTCCATCCCGGTCCTCTCGTACTAAGGACAGCTCCTCTCAAATTTCCTACGCCCACGACGGATAGGGACCGAACTGTCTCACGACGTTCTGAACCCAGCTCGCGTACCGCTTTAATGGGCGAACAGCCCAACCCTTGGGACCGACTACAGCCCAGGATGCGATGAGCCGACATCGAGGTGCCAAACCTCCCCGTCGATGTGGACTCTTGGGGAGATAAGCCTGTTATCCCCGGGGTAGCTTTTATCCGTTGAGCGATGGCCCTTCCATGCGGAACCACCGGATCACTAAGCCCGTCTTTCGACCCTGCTCGACTTGTAGGTCTCGCAGTCAAGCTCCCTTATGCCTTTACACTCTACGAATGATTTCCAACCATTCTGAGGGAACCTTTGGGCGCCTCCGTTACACTTTAGGAGGCGACCGCCCCAGTCAAACTGCCCGCCTGACACTGTCTCCTGCCCCGATAAGGGGCAAGGGTTAGAAGTTCAACACAACCAGGGTAGTATCCCACTGACGCCTCCTCCGAAGCTGGCGCTCCGGAATCTCAGGCTCCTACCTATCCTGTACAAGTTGTGCCAAAATTCAATATCAGGCTACAGTAAAGCTCCACGGGGTCTTTCCGTCCTGTCGCGGGTAACCTGCATCTTCACAGGTACTATAATTTCACCGAGTCTCTCGTTGAGACAGTGCCCAGATCGTTACGCCTTTCGTGCGGGTCGGAACTTACCCGACAAGGAATTTCGCTACCTTAGGACCGTTATAGTTACGGCCGCCGTTTACTGGGGCTTCAATTCGCACCTTCGCTTGCGCTAAGCACTCCTCTTAACCTTCCAGCACCGGGCAGGCGTCAGCCCCTATACGTCACCTTACGGTTTTGCAGAGACCTGTGTTTTTGCTAAACAGTCGCCTGGGCCTATTCACTGCGGCTCTCTCAGGCTTTAACACCCTAATAGAGCACCCCTTCTCCCGAAGTTACGGGGTCATTTTGCCGAGTTCCTTAACGAGAGTTCTCTCGCTCACCTTAGGATTCTCTCCTCGACTACCTGTGTCGGTTTGCGGTACGGGCACCTTCCACCTCGTTAGAGGCTTTTCTTGGCAGTGTGAAATCAGGAACTCAGACCTTACGGTCCTTGTCATTACAGCTCAACGTTATAGGAACGGGATTTGCCTCATTCCACGCCTCACTGCTTGAACGCGCATAACCAACAGCGCGCTTACCCTATCCTTCTGCGTCCCCCATTACTCAAACGGTGGAGTGGTGGTACAGGAATATCAACCTGTTGTCCATCGTCTACGCCTATCGGCCTCGACTTAGGTCCCGACTAACCCTGAGCGGACGAGCCTACCTCAGGAAACCTTAGTCATTCGGTGGACGGGATTCTCACCCGTCTTTCGTTACTCATACCGGCATTCTCACTTCTAAGCGCTCCACCAGTCCTTCCGGTCTAGCTTCAACGCCCTTAGAACGCTCTCCTACCATTGACACCTAAGTGTCAATCCACAGCTTCGGTGAATTGTTTAGCCCCGATACATTTTCGGCGCAGCGTCACTCGACCAGTGAGCTATTACGCACTCTTTAAATGATGGCTGCTTCTAAGCCAACATCCTGGTTGTCTAAGCAACGCCACATCCTTTTCCACTTAACAATTACTTTGGGACCTTAGCTGGTGGTCTGGGCTGTTTCCCTCTTGACTACGGATCTTATCACTCGCAGTCTGACTCCCAATTATAAATCTCTGGCATTCGGAGTTTGTCTGAATTCGGTAACCCGGGATGGGCCCTAGTCCAAACAGTGCTCTACCTCCAGGATTCTAAAATTGAGGCTAGCCCTAAAGCTATTTCGGAGAGAACCAGCTATCTCCAGGTTCGATTGGAATTTCTCCGCTACCCACACCTCATCCCCGCACTTTTCAACGTGCGTGGGTTCGGGCCTCCAGTAAGTGTTACCTTACCTTCACCCTGGACATGGGTAGATCACCTGGTTTCGGGTCTACAACTACATACTCTATCGCCCTATTCAGACTCGCTTTCGCTGCGGCTCCGCCTTATCAGCTTAACCTTGCATGTAATCGTAACTCGCCGGTTCATTCTACAAAAGGCACGCTATCACCCATTAACGGGCTCTAACTACTTGT